>DASSGE010000488.1:0-6595 GCA_035693605.1 Binatia bacterium | reverse complement strand
GACGACTTCTTCGGGTTTGTGGCTGGTGTGCGCCAACATTTGTTGGACGCGCTTTTCCGTCGGCAAAACGATCGGCAGCTTGTCGGTCCAATGTTTGTCGAGAAACAGCTGCTGCAAATTCTCTTCGCTGTCGGCATCGACCAAGCGCGGCGTCGCGGCGTAGGCCAGCTTCTCATGGGCAACACCCGAGTCGTCGATCGGTTGAGTCAAACCTTCGATGACTTCCTGCATCACCGGCCGGCCGCTGATCGGGTCTTTGCCTTCAATGTAGGCGCGCAGTTGCTCTGCTGTTTTGCCCATGACCGGTTGCGGCACGAAGGCGCGCGGCGCCCGCGGCATGCCGTGCACCCGGTTTACAGACTCGACGACTTTTTCAAAAACGTGGGTATGCAGCGCCACGGTGGGGACGCCATATTTGTTATCGAGGGTCATGGCATGCGCGGCGACCGCCGGCGCGCAGGTGCTTCAATGGCCGACACCGACGATGGCGGCGTCGCCGTCGGCTTTGATCTTCTCCCAGGTAACCGGATCGTCCTTGGTGTAGACGTTGTTCATCTCGATGAACTTGGTTTTGACCGTCGGCATTTTGTCAGTGAACCAATTTTGCAACTGGCGCAGAAACAGCCCCGAGTCGTCGAAGCGCGGATCGACCAGATAAACGGTCTTGCCGTCCAAGCTATCGAGCCGCGGCGCCAGCGCTTTGGGCGTAATCTTGGGCGGGTAGCCCACCGGATTTAACACCGAAATTTTCTCGCTTCCGTTCGTGCTGTCAGCCATAGGTAACACCTCCTGATTCTATTTATGATCTAGCCGGATGCTAATCAACTGTTTTGATCGCAGTTCCTTTTGATCGAGCCTGTTTGACTCGTCTAGGAAAGATTTCTTGCTGCGCTCGAAATGGCAAATCGGCGACGCGACTATGATCGCGAACAACCAGACGGTTCTTGCCGATCTGAACCCATTTCGTTTGTGGTTTGCGCGCGGTTAATCGCCGAGCACCTTTTTCACTCGCTCGATAACCTCAGGGCTCTGATCCATCACGTCGTGGGCGAGCTTTTGCAACTGCTCACCCGGCGTATATTCGACATCCAGGTTGCTCTTTTTTATCTCGGCAAGCACTTCGGGATCCTTGAGCGCCTGCGCATAAGCGGCGCGCAGGATCTTCACCAGGTCTGCGCGCGTGCCCGGCGAAGCGATCATCGCCCGGCCAAAATCATTCGCCGTGAGAACGGTTTCAGCGACACTCCGGCTCACCTGCGGCGTCTTGTATTCGTTCATGATCTCCCAAATTGTCGGCGCCTCGGGCAGTCTCGGATCGCGGCTGCGCGCGTCCTGCACCAGATGGCGGTCGTAACGCTTGGTGTGCCAGGTATTAAACGGTTCACGGCCGAAGTGCGAGGAAATGTCATGACCGCGGCAGACGACTTCGCCTTTTTCCACGGCAAGGTCGATTTCCTTGCCGCCGGCGTACCCGACGATGACGTTGAACTTCGCGCCGACGGTTTCTTCCAAAATCTTGGGAAGAATGTAGCCGGAGCTGGCAAATCCCGAGGCGCCGCACTTGGGCGCCTCTTTCGCCTTGATGACGTCGCCGATGGTTTTAAACGGCGAGTCGGCGCGAAAATAGAGCATCTGCGTCCATTTTTCCTGTGTGCCGATCCACTCGAATTTGCGCACGTCGAACTTGACCTCGGCGCGTCCGATCAGTTGCGTCAGATAGAGGCTGCTGTTCGGTATGCCGACGGTGAGGCCGTCCGGTTTGGCCACGCTGTAAATGAAATTGGCTGCCACCACTGAGCTCGCGCCGGGCATGTTTTGGACGATTATCTCCGGGCGCCCCGGGATAAACTTCGGCATGCTGCGGGCAAGCATGCGCGCCCATTGATCCGATAATCCGCCGGCAGTGAAACCGACGATGATCCGAATCGTCTTGCCTTGGTAGTACGGCTGCGTCTGGGCGTGACTTGGAGCCGTCAATGCCCCGCACAGCAGAATTGTGATTAAAGGCACTGCATGCGTCAACGCGCGCAAATCGAATAAAGTTCTCTGAGACATTTAGCTTCACCTCGCTCGGATTGTCTAGATCTCGTGCAAGAGCGCGCCACGCCTTGGCGGCGCGAAAGTTTCTTGCGGCTGGTGATTAAACGACTTCGATGCGCCGCTTGTCAAGAAAGGAATGCGACATCACGGCTTTCCTGAGTGAGGCCGCGACTGCAGTCTGCGCGAGATATGCCAATCGGTCATACTTGACGTGCAATTTCGATTTGACCTATGGTGCAAACCTTGCTGGTTCGCGATGGTAGGTTCGACAAGCTTGGCGCTGACAAAGATAATTTGGAGGCGAAATGACGAAGATCGCAGTGTTGCTTGGAGCCATTTTCCTGGGGTCGATCGAGACGTCGGCGCAGACACCGTACTTTCAGGGCAAGACGATCCGCGTCGTCGTCGGCTATCCGGCGGGCAGCGCCCATGATTTGTGGGCGCGGCTAATCGCACCGCAGCTGACCAAGCATATTCCCGGTAATCCTGCCACCGTGGTGCAGGTCATGCCGGGCGCTGGTTCGATGACCGCGGCCAATTATATCTACGGCGTTTCCAAGCCTGATGGTTTGACCGTCGGAGTGATCAACGCGGCGCTTTATTTCGAACAACTGCAGCGAAAGAAGGAAGTGCAGTTTGACTGGGGCAAGTTCACCTGGGTTGGCAGCACCACGCCGACGAGTTCGTTACTGTACATGTGGGCGAACACGCCGTACAAAACCATCGGCGATGTCATCAAGGCGAAAGAACCACCCAAGTGCGGCGTCACCGGCACCGGCAACACCGGATATTTTTATCCCAAGCTGCTCGAACTGACCCTTGGCGCCAAGTTTCAGTTGGTTACCGGTTACCAAGGCGGCTCCGATATAGAACTCGCGGTGGAGCGCGGCGAAGTGCAGTGCCGTGCTTTCACCGTCCAGGTGTTTTTCGGCCGCGAGCCGTTTCACACCTGGCGCAGCAAAAACTTGGTGCGAGTCTTGGTTCAGGGCGGCAAAAAGCGCGATCCGCGCCTGCCCGATACGCCGCTATTCACTGAACTGATGGATCAATATAAGAGTAGCGACATTCATCGCCGGCTGGTTGCGGTGATGTCGGGATCCGGAGAGTTTGGCAGCGCGCCGATGCTTGCCGCACCAGGGACGCCGGCCGAACATGTCAAGACATTGCGCGCCGCCTACGCCAAGGCGCTGACCAGTCCGGAATTGATCGCTGAGGCGAAAAAGCAGAATCTCGAAGCCGATCTGATTCATGGCGACGAGATGGAAGCGCTGGCCAAGGACGTGATGAATCAACCCGCCGAAGTGATTGGGCTGCTGAAGAAGGTGATGGGTGAATAGGGGAAATGGAGTAATGGGAGTATTGGTTTTTCCGGACTCGTTACTCCAGTATTCCACTACTCCATCACTCCAATTCTACTACTTTTTGCCACCCCACAGGGTGTCGAAGAACCCGCTTTTCTCCATCTCGTCGAGGTAGCGGCGGTCGATCAACTGCGCAGGCTGGACTTTCTTCGCGCGCGGGTCGTTGACGGCGAGCTCATCCAAAATTGCTTGCAGCGCTTCGGGCCGCACGTCGAATCTTGGCTCCATCGCTTTGACTTCGTTGTTGTATGACGTCTCGAGAATCTTGCGGTCGTTGAGCCGTAAGTATTTAGCAAGGACCTTAAATGTCGTGTCCTTATCGGTGTGGAAGATTTTTGACGCCTCGGCCATCGAATGCATGAACTGGCCGATCACTTGTGGTTTGCGCGCGATCACTGAACGCCGCGAGACGAAAGCCGCGGCGGCGTACGGGATGCGCAGATCGGGGCCATACACCAAATACTTAAAACCCTGAGCGACGGCGTTTTGACCGTAGGTCAGCATCGCCGAGGCGTCCACCGAGCCGTTCAACAGCGCGATCAGATCGGCGGCATCGCCGCCGGTCTGCCGGAAGCTGACGTCCTTGGTCGGGTCCAATCCGATGCGCTGCAAAACTTGGATGGCAAAATAATGGTTGTTGCTGCCCAGGCGGTTGACGCCGATAGTTTTGCCTTTGAGATCTTCCGGCCGTTTGATCTCCGGTTTGGCGACGATGCTATGGGTCAGAATATTTTTTACCGCGCCGATGATGACGAAATCTTGAGCCCCCTGGACATAGGCGCTCAGGACGCCGATGCCGCCGATCAATCCGACATCCGTTTCACCGCCGATCATGGCCGCGGCGGCGGTGCTTGCGGAGCGCATTAGAACCAAATCGAAATCGAGATTGTACTTGCGAAAAATGCCCGCATCACGAGCGATCCAGGGCAAGGATTGCGAGATCGCCAGCGCCGAGTGAATACCGACGAGCTTGTCGGCGGCGGCAGCACCGTGAACTGGCGCCACGACAACGAGGAAACAAAGAACGGCGATTCTCTGGACTCGCATAGGCCAGGGCTCCCTTCAGTGATTCCGGATAGCGGACGCTTACTCTTCCACAGCGTTAAGGTCAATCTATAAGCGGCGATAGACCGCGCACGCGGAATGTCTCCCGCAAATAGGGTAACGCCCAAAGGATAGGATGTTGTCATTTCGACCGCAGGGAGAAATCTTTCTTAAATCCGTCAGGTCCTCGGCCGGGTCCGTCTTGGAATTGACGCCAGTTGTCGAATATGATGCGGCGACATTCATCGTGGGTGGTGCCATGAAAAAACTTCGAATTATTCCCCTATTAATTTTACTGCTGGGCTTGCCTGCGGTTGTTCGCGGCGCCGCCGCGCCGGTGCGCGTCAACATCGGCGCCGCTTCGGCAAGCAGTAGCATGCTTAGTTTATGGGCAGCGCAGGAGCAAGGGCTGTTTGCCAAGCAAGGCATCGACGCGCAATTGATTCTCATTCGCGGCGGTTCGACTTTGGTCGCGAGCCTGGTGACCGGCGAGATTCAGATGGCGTTTACCTCGGGTGTGTCGGTGCTCGGTGCTGCGGCGCAGGGCGTTGAAGTTAAAATGCTGACTTCGATCTCGAGCAGGGTCAGTTGGAAGCTGATCGCCAATCCGCAGATCCAATCGGCCGCCGAGCTGCGCGGTAAACGCTTCGGCGTGCAGAGCATCGTCGGCAGCACCTGGATGTATGCCATGTTGGCGCTCGAACAGCTGGGGCTGGAGCCCAAGCGCGACAATATTTCGTTTTTGCCGATCGGTGATGCGGTGACCATCGGCCACTCCTTGGAAGCGGGCCGTATCGACGCGGCGGTGCTCGATCCACCGCTCAGCCGGCGTCTCACGAGTAAAGGTTTTTCGCAGCTGGTCGATCTCGCTAAGACCAGCGCCAGCTTTCCCGGCCTGGGCGTCGGGGTAACGCGCAGTTACCTGGATCAGCAGCCAGCAATCCTCGAGAAAGTCGTCACGGCATTGACGGAAGGACTGGCGTTCGTCCAGTTGCCAGCCAACAAGCCGGTTGCCGTGAAAATCCTCATGAAGCATTTGCGCGTCACTGACCCCGCCGTCGCCGAAGATGGTTATCAGGATCATTTGTCTACGCTCAACCGTAAACCTTACCCATCGCTCGACGGTCTGCGCAGCGCGCAAAGATTGATGGCGCAGCAAAATCCCAAGATCGCAGCGCTCAAGGTGGAAGACTTGGTTGACGCGGGGTTTGTGCGCCGGTTGGATGAGAGCGGTTTCATCGACCGATTGTACGGCGGGCAGCGGTGAGTAATTTGCAGAGATTGGATTACTCCCGCAAAGGCGCGAAGACGCCAAGTCGGAATCGATGTCTCTTCGGCCTTAGGGAGAAATCTTTTTTGATCCCTCGCGTTTTCCCAGGATGACGAGCGGTGCCTATTAGCTTTGCATCGTTGCGCCTTTGCGGGAGAAATTCCGAGTTTCAGAATGCGAATCCAGCAGAACCTGGTTTGAATCGGCGCTGGGATTGCGCTATTCGCTACTCTTAGAATTGCATTTCCGGAGGTAGATCGTGCTGGAAAATAAAGTAGTGGCGATTACCGGCAGCGGGCAGGGGATCGGCAAACACGCGGCGGTGACCTTTGCCAAGGAAAAGGCGAAAGTCGTTATTGCCGACTTCAACGCCGAATTGGCTAAGAACACCGCCGCGGAGCTGAGTTCTTTGACTGAAACCATGGCGGTTCACACTGACGTGCGCGAAGAGGAAAGTGTCAAAAACCTGATCGACCAGGTGATCGGTCGCTTCGGCCAAATCGACGTGATGATGAACAACGCCGCGATCGTGCCGCACTTCGCATGGAACATCCCGCGCTGGCCGCTGATCGCCGACATGCCGGTGGAGTTCTGGAACCGTGTGGTGCAGACCAATCTCTACGGTACTTTCTTCGGCACCAAGCATGTCATTCCGCATATGGCCAAGCGCACGTCCGGACATATCATCAATCTGTACGGCGGCGGCGGCGTCAAACCGGGCGGCGCATGCGCCTACATGGTGACCAAGGACGGCATCCGCACGTTCTCGCGCTACGTCGCCGAGGAAGTGCGTGATTCCAACATCTGTGTCGTAACGTTTTCTCCGCGCGTGCCGATCGCCACCGAGACGGCGCCGGCAGAGGCGATTCAGCGATTGCCC
>DASSGE010000487.1:0-3030 GCA_035693605.1 Binatia bacterium | reverse complement strand
AGTCGCCCAAAAAATCCGCGCGACAGCATGGGGCAGTAATACTAAAATTATCGCCATGAGCGGATGGGCTCAGGAAAAAGACCACAGTGCGCGCGGGGATCGCTTCGATCATTACCTGATTAAACCGGTTAATTCCGAAACGATCGCAAAGCTGTTGGCTGAGGAGCTGCGCTAGCGCAGTGTTGGCTTCACCTTGGCTTCAGATAAAGAACGCTTCGATCGTCCACCGACGACTATACGATCAATCGCCTTGTAGATTGGATCGATCCGCCGACCGGCGGGCGAAATCCGACATAGCTATTTCTTTTTTCGCGATTTTTTTGCCGGCACCTTGGCGCCGGCGCGTCGGGCTTCAGACAAGCCGATGGCGATCGCCTGCTTGCGGCTTTTTACTTTTTTGCCCGAACGGCCGCTCTTCAATGTTCCCTTTTTACGTTCATGCATCGCGCGCTTAACTTTTTTCGCCGCGCCTTTGCCATATCTCGCCATGACTACACCTCCATCGATTTATAGCTAACCTGGCACTGGTTATTGCAAAGGCTGTTCCCGCTTATTGCTGCTGACGCTCGGCAGCACCTTATAATTATAGCTTTTTAGAGTTAGCGGATTATTATCGGGTCGTTTGTGAATCTTCCAGGTCGTTTCTGACTCGGCGGTGTAAACCTATTTCCGGCGCGGGCGATTTTCGCTGAGCGGTGAAGACTTTTCCCTGTTTTCAAAGACGATCAACAATTGCACGAGGAAACATGCTCACGTGAGCGGCGGGTTTTAAGTAGGGTTGCGAGGAGTGATGCAATATCCAGCCGAAGTTGCCGACGTGCGGCGTCGGGGTTGTAAGTCAAAGGTCCTAGGAGTAGATAGCAGGTAAACTCAGCACATCGTGAGGCCACCGCCTCGAACCTTTTTTCGGCTATAGCAACATCTAGCTTAACAAAGGGATTTGCTAATGAATCATTCACAACGGACGATTCTACTGATCAGCCCTTTGCCTGGCGATCGCATACTCATACGTGATCTGCTCGCCAAAGACCCCCACCACCAGTATCGTTTTATCGAAGCTGAAACCGGCGCTGCCGCGTTGGCGCTTTGCCGCAACGAGCGGCCGGATTGCGTCCTGCTCGATAACCGATTGGTTGGAATGAGCGGTAGGGAAGTGCTGCAGCGATTCACTAGCGAATGCGGTTCGAACAGCCTGCCAGTGGTCCTGTTAAGCAGTTCAGACGAACTCCCCACAGCGCTGGCCGCGCTGGACGAAGGTGCCCACGATATTTTCAATAAAGATTCTTGGCGCACGGAGGAATTGCAGCGGGCAGTTTCCAACGCCATCGAAAAGGTCGCATTGCTGCAAAGCCGGGACATTGCGGCAAGCACGCTGCAACAGCAGGGTAGCTTTTGGCGCAGCGTTTTCGACTGCTTGCCCGCGCATGTCGTCGTGATTGACGAGCACGGCATCATCCGTGCGGCAAATGAATCGTGGCAACGTTTCGCGCGCGAGAATGGCGCTACGGCGAGCGCCGTTTCGGTCGGGGCGAACTACCTTGAAGTTTGCCGGCGCGCGTCCACGGCCGGTGACCTGCTTGCCCGTGACGCGCTCGATGGAATTGAAGCTGTGATCGCCCGGCGGGACGACAGTTTCGTCTTGGAATATCCCTGCCACACGCCCGGGAACGAACGCTGGTTTGTTCTCCATGTTCGCCGTCTGAGCGAGGAATCGCCTGATTTGATACTCCATCATATCGATATCACGGAGCGCAAGCTGGTGGAGCAGGCACTGACGCTAACTAATGAGCACCTCCATTGTTTTGTCGAAAACGCACCGGCGGCGATCGCCATGCTCGATAGGCAAATGCGCTACTTGGCGGTGAGCCGGCGCTGGCTTACCGACTATGGGCTGAGCGGAGATTTACGTGGGCGCAGCCATTACGAAGTGTTCCCGGAAATTCCCGAGCGCTGGAAAGAAATTCATCGCCGCTGCCTAGCCGGCGCCGTCGAGCGCGCCGAGGAGGATGAGTTTCGGCGCAGCGATGGCGCCTTGCAATGGCTTCAATGGGAAGTTCGGCCGTGGTTCGACGCCTCGGCTGCCATCGGCGGCATTGTTCTTTTTACCGAGGACATTACCAAGCGCAAACGCGCAGAAGAGGCGCTGCGCGCGAGCGAGGCGCGCTTGCGCTCGCACATCGAGCACTCGCCGCTCGGCGTCGTCGAATGGGACAGAAATTTTGTTGTGACGCGTTGGGCCGGCGACGCGGAAAAGATTTTCGGCTGGAGCGCGGCGGAAGTGGTCGGCCGCGGCCTCGCCGATCTGCACCTGGTCTACGACGAAGATAGAGCCATTGTTGACGAAGCGATCTCGCATCTGACTGACGGTGTCAGCGACCGGGTCACGTCGTCCAACCGTAATTACACAAAAGATCGGCGGGTGATTCATTGCACCTGGTACAACTCCGTGTTGCACGACTCGCAGGGAAAGATGAAATCGGTTTTGTCCCTGGTACTCGACATCAGCGAACGCAAACAGGCGGAAAACGCGCTCAAAGAGGCTGACCGAAAAAAGGACGAGTTCTTGGCGACTCTAGCGCACGAGCTGCGTAATCCGCTGGCGCCTCTGCGCCTGGGGTTGGAAGTCCTCAGGCGAGGCGATCTCGATCCGTCAACGGAAGAAAATGTCCAGCAGATGATGGAACGGGCCTTGTTGCAAGCGGTGCGGCTGGTCGACGATTTGCTCGACATCAGCCGGATCCCTCAAGGCAAATTGCAGTTTCACAAGGAGTGCGTTGAATTGACCGACGTCGTCCGGACCGCGGTGGAGGCGAGTCGCCCAGCGATTGATGAAAAACATCACCATTTGACCATCGAGCTGCCCGACCGGCCAGCGCTACTCGACTGCGATGCTGCCAGACTGTCTCAAGTGATCGCCAATTTGTTGAACAATGCCGCCAAGTATAGCGCCGCGGGCGGTGAGATTTGCTTAACCGCGGGGCGCCGTGGCGATGAGGTCCAAATCAGCGTCAAAGACAACGGCGTTGGCAT
>DASSGE010000486.1:0-3977 GCA_035693605.1 Binatia bacterium | reverse complement strand
ATCGAAACATTTCACGGCGCTGGCACGAACTCTTTCGACTGCGTGATCGAACGTTGTTTCATCGGCCATAGCTATGGCGTAACGCGGTGCGCCGCTGGTAGAGGCCGGGACGGTGACACCAGGCAGGGTCAGGCCGACGATGTTTTCACCGGCCTTCATATACGTATGGCGCGGCGACCCGTCGGCGTTTTTGCGTTGGGTTAGAAACGCGAGGCCGACGGTCTCCAAATAAAACTTTTCAGAGCGTGGCAAATCGCGCACCGGAAAGGCGACATGATCGAGGGTTTCGGCTTGGAACATAGGCTTCTCCGTTAGTGGCCTGAAGATTTTCGCTTCAAGACGACTTCGTCGAGGATTTGCACTCCGTCTTTTAGCAGCTTGGCGTTTTGTTCCAGGGTGTTGAGCTGGATGCGCGGCGTGCCCAAGAGATTTTGCAGTTCTTTCATGCGGGGGTAGATCGGTTCGACTTTGGGGTGGGCGACGACTCGGCCTTCCCTCGCGATCAAGCGTTGGCCTTCTTCAGAAACTAGAAAATCATAGAACAGCGCCGCGGCATGTGGATGGGGCGCGTTGCGCGCCAAAGTCAGCGGGTAGATCAAAGCAGGAATTAAATCCTGGGCCACCCAGTCGACCGGCGCGTTGGTGGCACGCAGGCTCTCATTATTGTAGCCGTACGTTGTTACCGCCAACGGCGCTTCCCCAGCCATCATCATTTGTGTCGTGGTATCGCGGCCAACGCGAATCAATAGCTGCTGCTGGCTGAGCTTGCCAAGATAATTGACGGTCTTCTCTATACCCCATGCGGCAAGCAGCGCCATCACCTCCTCGAGGGAAGATTCGTCGAACAGGATCTCGCCTTTCCATTTGGGATTGAGCAGCTCGTCCCAGGTCCTCGGTGCATCCTTGGCGTTTACCTTGCGCGGGTTAAAGGCAAATACCCGGAAGGCGTAGTTCATATTGGTATAATACGGCGACTTTGCATGAGCCGGGTAGATTGCTCGCAGCGGCGTGTCGTATCTGCCGATCAGGTTTTTGTCGAGCAAGACCGGCAAGAGGTCAATGGATGGTTTGATGACGTCAACCAAGTGTTTGCCGGCGTTGGCTTCGGCAACGATGCGTTGGGTGACTTGGCGCGTTTTGGAACGCCAGAAGTTGGCGTTGATGAAGGGGTACTTTTTCTTGAAACCTTGAATGTATCGGGTCGCGTTCTCGATGCCGGAGTTGGTGTACCAAACCATCTCACCTTCTTTGCGCGCGCCTTCGATGAGCTTTTTTTCGCGCTCGGCGGTGGATAGCTTCTCAAGCGCTTTCCAAAGATCCTCGGAGGCCTGCGCCATCGCGGCTTGCGCCGTGACAAACACTGTCAGCAGCGCGGCGGCAATGGCGGCGGATTTGATTGTCAATCTCATGACACGATTCTCCTCTGACTCAAAATCCAGTTTATTTCACGCTGCGACCTGCGGCAAAGTATACTAACCGTCTGTCAGTTCGGGCGGTTCACACCAGACCGGTTGATTTCGTCGAGAATACTGTGATCAATCACCTGCTTGTAAGTTAACTGCACCTGTTGGTCCATACTCTTTTCCAACAGCTCCAAGGAAATCTTAAACTGGCGTTCGGTAAAATAAGGGTAGCTGAGAGTTATGCCATCTTCATAGGCGGCCTCGACGACCTCAGGATTTTGAATGCGTAGATTTTTGCGGATCAGCCGCAGTGACAATTCTTTGCTGCTCTTCTGGCGCTCCGACGCTTCCATCATGGCTGTAAGCAAGGCTCTGAACGCACGCCGCTTGGTTTGCAATGTGTCTTTTTTGGCGACGAAGATCGATGGCGGAAACGGATAGTCGGGCCGCTCGAGTCTGGCCAGATCGCGAAAGCCTTTGCCTTTGAGCTGCAAGGTGTAATAGCGGTTGAACGAGCTGCCCATCGTCGTTCCCGCCTCGACCGCCGCCGCGCGCTGGCCCTGGCCGCCGGTTGAAAGAAAAGTGATTTTGCGCGGATCGACGCCCATGCGTTCGAGAATCACCGTAGTGTAACCATGGTCCGCCGAGCGCGGCCGGCTGACCCCGATGATTTTACCTTCCAATTCTTTACCGGTCCTGATCGTCGGATTGACCACCAGCCAATGTTCCGACGCCGAACCCCAGGCGGCAATCGTCGTCAACGGCGGCGGATTTTTTGCCGCGAGCACGGCGAATAGCGACTGCGGCGTGCCGAAGGCGGTATCGACTTCTCCGGCCAGGAGCGCGGCGGTGGAAAGATTGGACTGCATCCAGATCAACTCGACGTCAATGCCATGCTTGGCGAATATGCCTTGCTCCTGGCCGATCCAAAATGGCACCAGCGACGAGCCGATAAAGAGAGTACTGACGCGCAACTTCTCGCGTTCCTGAGCGTCAACCACCGGTGACATGGCGTGGAGCAGCGCGGCCAGCATGCACGTTAATAACATGGCTTTTCGCATTATGGTTCGATCATATACGTGCTTTTGCGGATCGTCCAGGTGGAATACCGGCGCGCACGCCAGCTAAAGCCGTTGCCAACAGGATCGCCACGCCGTTGCCGAACATTAGGCCGGCGTCCATGATCGATAACCCGCCGCCTTGATATTCCGCTAACGGAAAGTTCCGATCTGCGCGCTTTACCTTGCCAGTCGTCAGTTTCATGAGAGCCTTTCCTTACGGAATCATTCGGCAGGGATTATTTCTTAGTCACCAGGGACTCCAGCCACGGTTCGAAGTCATTGATTTTTTTCTTATGCTCCTCCAGGCCGGTAAATAAATATTGGCGCTTGGGATCGAGCATCAGATCAGGATCGACGATACCCTCTTTGGCAATATCGATGCGCAGGGAATTTTCCTTGGTGAGTTTCTGAAACGCCATCTGGCCTTCCCGGCTTAGAATCCAATTGAGAAATACCTTGGACGCATTCGGATGCGGCGCGTTGGCCAGCATCGACGCCGGATCGTTGCCGGCGCCCACCGCGGCTAATCCTTCGAGAAAGATCGGTGCCACCGGCAAACCTTTTAACGCTAAGTCCGGACAGTCGACGCCGCCCAAGGCGATCGCGAACTTGCCTTGCGCCAGCCAGTCACCCAGCTGGACGATATTGCGCGAGATCGTAATATCCATCTCGCCGAACAGACGCTTGAGATATTTGGCTCCCAAATCGTCGCGGATATAGAGCACATACATCTGATTGCGCGCGCTGCCGCTGGAAAAATCTTGTGACGCGATCTTGCCCTTCCACTTAGGATTGAGGAAGTCCCAATAGCTCTTGAGCTCACCGGGCTTGATCGAGTTGGTATTAATGCATGCCGACGAGTACGGCACGGCGCGGTACATGGCGACATATTTCTCTTCTCGATCGGCGAACAGGAGTTTGCCGCGGAACCATGCGCTCGGGTCGAGCACTTCGGGGAGCACCAACAGCGGCCGTATTGGTTGCAGCAGCCCTTTGTCTTTAAAAGTACCGAGCAAAACATCCGTGCCGCCGAGCAACAGATCGACCTGGCGCACGCCGGCACGCTGCTCCGCCATCAGCCGTGAGATCACCTGGCTAAGCCGGCCGGGCGTATACTGCACGCGAATTTTCGGAAACGCTTTCGGAAAGATTTCGCTGTAAAGCATCTCTTGATCGCGGCCGCGCGGGCCGTAAATGACGAGTTGGCCTTCTTTCTCCGCCGCTTTGATGGTCGTTTCCCAATCGGCCTGCCAATTGCTCGATTGAGCGGCGAAGCTCGAGGGCGACGAGATTACGCAGAGTAAAATCCACATTAGGAGTAACATGGTCACCTCGCTGGTCCTTAAGTAAGCGCTTGGCGGACAGTCAAAATGCTCACATCGCTTCACCACGGGAAAAGCCCTCCGAAATGAGGTATACGAAGAGTTGCAAACACAACAACGTAATCCCATAAGCGGAGGGCCTCTCAAGTGAAAGTTTCTATCGCATTCGAGCGCGCAAGTCACGTCGGCTC
>DASSGE010000485.1:0-2026 GCA_035693605.1 Binatia bacterium | reverse complement strand
TTTGATAAATGAGGGTCCGACATCCGGCAAGTAGTAAAACAACCGCGCATTGCCGGAGCCCGGGCCGGGCACGCGAACATCCCGCGAAATGATTTTGCCTTTCCACTTGGGATTGAGCAGATCCCAATAGGATTTGAATTCGTTCACGTCGACCAGTTTGGTATTGTAGTTCACCGAACCATAGGTCGCGGTGCCGACATAGCTGAAAATGTATTGGTTCTCCGGGTCGGCAAAGTGGTGCCTGCCTTGATACCACTTGGTGACATCGTTGATCTCCGGCAACAGCAGCGCCGGTTTGATCGGGTCGAAGACTTTCGCTGGAAATAGCTGCTGGTAAGTGGTCACGCCGCCGGCACTGACGACGTCGGCTAGAAACTTATCGGCGCGCCGCTCGGCGAGCAGACGCTGGCCGACCTGGCTGCCGCGGCCGGTAATTGACGTCACCTTGATGTCCGGAAACTCTTTTTGGAAGTCCGGAATCACCTCCTCATAGCCGCTGATGTAAATCGACAGCTGGCCTTCTTTCTTGGCCGCTTCGAGAATCTTTTCCCACTCCGCTTGCCATGCCGGCTTTGCCTGCGCGGCCCAAGCGACTTTAGCTGCGGCGCAAAAAATCATTGCCAAAAAAACTATCGATACGATCGCCATCCGTCTTTTCAATGTTCCATTCTCCATTCTAAATTATCGATGAGCTTTCTTTTTGGCCGGCTTGAGCACGCTATTTTTGCTATAACTCCATTCATAGTCGCGACTATGAAAAGCCTGTAGACCTTGCGCGCCATTCGGACTCGAACTTACTGCGAATCATCGGGTCTTCCTCGACATACTCGATCTGATCGCGTTCCGACCCTATAGCCCAACTCCACTGTACGGCAATTTTTGATGTAATAGCGCGCGATCAATCGGCGCCCCGGTCAACTGATCCGATATTCATAGGGCGTCTTTTTATCCCAACAATTCGCCGTCGACCCGGACAATTTAGCCTCCCATCAGATTTCTCACGGTGTTCTACTGTAGGGGCAGGGCCCCGTGACTGCCCTCCGAACGGGCAACCACAGGGGGTTGCCCCTACCGTCTTTTTGACTGCGCCAGCGCCTTCTCGACGATCTCTAAGATCGGTGCCATGTCCATGTATTCCGGTTTCTCGGCCATTAAATATTTGACGCCGTCGACGCGCCGCACTTCACTGCGCACCATGTCCTTAGGCACATCGGTGCGCAGCGACTCCTCGGAATTGAAAGGCGTATTGGCCGCGCGCTGCAGCGCCGTCTGACCTTCGCGCGAAAGCAGCCAATTGACGAACAAACGTGCCGCGTTCGGATGCGGCTGTTGGGTGAGTAATGCTACCGAACCCTTGTTGCCGGCGGAAATCGCCCGGCTCTCTTTCCACTGCGCCGTGCGAAATTCATTGACCGGCACTCCTTGCTCCTTCGCCCGAAGAATTTCCGAACAGAAAAAACAAATCGCGAACTTGCCGCTCCCCAGCCAATCCGTCGCCTGGCGGATTTCTTGGGTCAACGTCAGATCCATCTCGCCATACAGGCGCCGGATAAACTCCGGGCCCAGCTCCGGCGTGTGATAAAACATCCTCAAGCCGATGCGCTGGCTGCCGGATATTTTCGGATCGCGCGAAAGCATCTTTCCTTTCCACTTGGATTGGAGGAAATCCCAATAGGAACGAATCTCACCCGGGTCCACCGATTTGGTGTGATACGAAACATAGTTGTCGACATTGCCGAGATAAATAAAGATATAGCGGTTTTCCGGGTCGACGTAGTGATGCTGGCCGAGATACCACTTGGATTCATCGACTACCTCGGGAAGTATCAACGCCGCGCGCACGCTGTCCAAGATTTTGGCGCGATATAATACTTCATAGGCCGTGGTCGCGCCGACGATATAAGCATCGACGAGATACTTGCCGGCGCGCCGCTCGGCCATGATGCGCGGCCCGAGCGTATTGCCCCGCCCGGTGGTCGTGACAACATTGATCTCGGGATATTTTTTTTGAAACAGTTGCGCGGCC
>DASSGE010000484.1:0-2049 GCA_035693605.1 Binatia bacterium | reverse complement strand
TGGCGCGACGGCGGCAGGCGAGGTTGAACAGCCGTTTCTTTCCATCAAAGGCTCGATGGTCAAAGTCTACGGCGAGGATGTTCAGATCTTTGAATACGCCAGCACCGCTGGTGTGGATGCACAAGCCGCGCAGATTTCACGCGATGGCATGGCGGTGGGAACCAGGAAAATATTTTGGGTCGGTCCGCCGCATTTTTTTAAACAAGGAAAACTGCTGGTCTTGTACGTCGGTGACAATGACAAAGTACTGAAGGTGCTCGAGTCTGTGCTCGGCCGGCAGTTTGCCGGGCGATGACAGTCTGGGATCGGTTGTTTAGCGAGCTTTTGGGCGATGTTTCGTATGACTGTCGCGGTTATGAAATTTTCGTGAGCGGCGCTGTTACCTGACTCAGAACCGCCATAACATTCTCGGGCCGACATTGATGTAGTTAAAACCCGAAGTTGAACCGGCCGCGAAGTTGCCACCCTCGATATTGATTTCAAAGGAGAGATTCGGCAGTGGTTTGATGCCGACGCTACCGCTCCCGCCATGAATGAAATTGTCTGACGCGACCCCGTTGCGCCGGAAAGTCTCGTAACCGAGAAACCCTTCGACGTATGTGTAGTACAAGCGATTTTCGAAATACAACGAAGCAAATCCACGATTCGCTATGTAGTTGTTGGGGTCGAAGTAGCCGCTGCCGGTCTGCTTGTGAAAGTCGAGCAAACGAAAACGATGACCGATGTTGATACGTGGTGACAAATATAACGAGTACTGTGTCGACAACTGCAACTCGTTGGCGTGATTACCATCGGAAAAGCTCTTGTAATTGTAGCGGCCCTGAACGGAAAGCGTTTCGGTTAAAGTTTGCTGTATACCGAGTCCCGCCGAGGTCATGCGGATGCGATTTTCCACCAGTTCGGCGGTATCGCTCAAAACCTCTCGTGTCATGCTTGCGCCGACGCTGCCGTTTGGCACTTGGGCGTCGACACGCAGCAGCCCAGTTGGAAACGTTGACGTGTGGCGGTCGGCGAGTTGGCTGAAGCCAATTGCGGCACCTGCGCCAATCGAATCGGTCACGCGCGAGTAGAGCTTTGCCGAAAGATCTTCGGCCCGGTTGCGGCGAGTCGGGTCCGTAGCTTCGGTATGGCGATAATCGAGACCGAGTTTCTGATTGCCCAGCCAATAGGTCGCCGCGAGGTTGTAACGGTCGACGCGATTTTGATCAGAGTCGTAATAGTAGTTGTAGCGGCCGTCGACAGTCGGGCGGGTTTCATCGTCAATGGCTGAGTTCAATTTGGCCAGTTCACGTTGCTGTTTGGGAGTTTGGGCTTTTAAGACGTCCCGGCTCTCCAGGGCTGCAACGCGATTGCGTACCGCTAATTGCGCCCGCGCCAGGCCCGCGCGCGCGTCGAAATCGCCGTCGCGGGCAACTAGCTGCTGATAAATTGGGATCGACTCGGCATTGCGTCCTTGCCATTGCAGCGCGTCGGCTTTGACCAGAAGCGCATCTTTGTGCTGCGGCGCCTGCGCCAAAACTCGATCTGCCTCGACGATTGCGGCTGCGAGTGCACCGGACCAAGCGAGCACCCGAGCTAGGTGAGTTCGGGCGGCGATATTTTGCGGCTCCAGCGCCACCACCTTTTCGAGCTCGGAGCGAGCGTCCGCCAAACGGTCGCTCCAGGAAAGGTAGATCGCCATTTCGACTCGCTCCGTAGACGAGAAACCTGCGGCATCGAGACTGAGCGCTTTGCTAAAAAACTCGGCGGCGTCGTCGATCTTGTCTTGGCGCACCAATTCATCGCCGCGTTGTTTATAAAGTTTTGCTTGGGCGCGCGGGTCAGTCGTGGATTGAATGGTTTGCCGGAGCTGCGGTTCCTCTTGCGCCGACACCATCGGAGCGTAGCTTGAAATTACCGTGAGCTGAATAAAAAGCGCAAACCATTTAGCTTTCCGGGTGCGGCGTTTCGCACGAATCCCCTTGGCGATCGTCGATACCATTACTACCAACGTTTTTTTATGCCGAGCAGCTCTTGGGCATAGCCGATGACACAGATCGGTGACATGAT
>DASSGE010000483.1:0-3495 GCA_035693605.1 Binatia bacterium | reverse complement strand
GGCGAGCCAGTCGTCGGCGTCTTTGTCTATGCCGAGCTTGCCTTTCCAGCGCGGCTGCAGGAGATCATCGATGGACTTTGGTGCCTGCGCGCGGGTTACCTGTTTATTGTTGTAAAGATACACCAGCAGCGACGCCCAGATGCCGTTTAGATAGCCGTCCTTGTCGGTGAAGCCTGCGCGCAGGGCGCGGCGATTGGGAGTGTCGAAGCGCATCACGGCGTTGGCTTTTTTCAGCGTGTAGAGCGCTGAGCTGCGCACATTCATCGTGTCGTACTGGTATCGACCGGCTCGATATTCGGTCATGATGCGGTTGAGCAGGCTTTGCGGGCCGCCGGTAAGAATCTCAACTTTTAAAAATGGGTATTCGGCTTCAAACACGCTGGTGAACTCGCGTAAGGATTCGCGATTCATCGGCGCGTACCAGATGACTGTGCGCTCGTTCTTGGCTTCGCGCACCAAAGTCGCTTGGCGTTCCGCGGGCGCCAGTTGGTTTATTTTGGCGAGTGTCTCTTCCGGCGTTGCGGCCAAAGCATCGGTTGTCGCCATGGCGAGACAGGCGCTTAGGAGTACAAATGTCAGCAGGTGGGATCGCATGGCGTCCTCCGTTGTATTGAAGTGCTCAAATCGGCCCGTCGAGGCGCCAGGATTTCCCCACCAACCGCGCGATCGGCGGGACTTGTTCATCGACATGCGCGGCGACGGCCTGACCGACGAAAAGATATAAGCCTTCGACTTCCATTTCCTTGACGAGCTTGCACTCGACGTTGGCGTGGCAGCCCTTGACCAGCGGCGCTCGCACGACTTTGGCCGGAAGGGTCTCTAAACCGAGGGCGACGAATTTGTCGTCGAGGGTGCGGCCGGACATGTCGCGGCTCTTGTCGACGGCGCACAATTGCTCAGTCGAGCAGACATTGATGACGAACTCGCGGCTTTGCTGAATCACCTCGCGGCTGAAATTTTTGTCTTGAATGCCGATCAGCACTAGCGGCGGTTCGTCAGCGATCCCGAGAGCGCGAAAGGCAAATTGGACGTTGCGCTTGCCGCCGTAAGCAGTGGAGATCAAGTAGAGACCTGTGGGAGTGACTCGGTAAGCGTTAGCTAGTGGCAGTTCTTTCAACATGGTTGGTCCGCGTGATGTCTACGATCTATTGGTGCCGACTTGTTTGTACCATTTCTCTGTCGCGGCAAATTCCTTTTGCCGGCGGAAGTACTCCCGGTCGTTGCCTTGCCGGTTTAGTTCTAAGAGCATTTCTCGAGCAGCGTGGGTCGCGGCAAGAGGAATGCTCGACGGCGTCAGCGCGATGGAAAACCCGAGGGCGAAAAACTCCGCCGCAGTCACCTGTCCTTTGGGCCAAAGCGTGACGATCGGCGTGCCGATGCTGGCGCCGACGTGGCGGAAGTCCGCGATATCGGTGAGCTGGACGCCGACCGCGTCGGCTCCAGCCGCGGCATAAGCCGTCATTCTTTGGCAGACTTGATCGAGGGATTCCTTCGGCCGGGAATCGCAACGGGCGATGATGACCAAGGACGGATCGCGCCGAGCGTCGACGACGGCTTTGATCTGGCCCACGACCGAAGACATCGGTGCAATCGTGAGCTCTTCGGGAGCGGTGCCGTACTCATTGACTGCAGCATCTTCGAATCGGACGGCGGCCGCGCCAGCGCGCTCGTAAAGCTTTACGGCGCGGGTTAGCGCAATGGTCTCGGCGCAAATCGATCCACCATCGACGATCAGCGGGATATCCGTGGCTTCCGAGATCTGGCCGATGCGCTGGGCGACCTGGGTGGTGGTCAGCAGATTACGGTCCGGCAGACAGAAATTTTTATGGATCGCGTTGCCGGAAAGGTGCAGCGCGTAGAAGCCGCAGTCTTGCGCGAGTCGCGCGAACAACGCATCGGTGACGCCGGGCGCGATGGCGCCGTTCGGGTCACGGAGTAGTTCGCGCAATCGTGCGCGTTTTTGTTGATCGTTCATTATGCTGTGATTCACTCCATGCCGTCCGTGATGAACTGGATGACGTAGCCGGCCGGGTCGTCCATATAGGTGCCGCCACGGTCCGCGCTCGGTTCCTTGGCCGCGCCGCGGTCGCCATTTTCGATGCCCAACTTGGCCAAGTGTCCGATGGCTTCGGTCCATTTAGCCGTAGGAACGTAAAACGCAATATGCGGCCCGGGAACTTTGCGGCTCATCACCAGCCCTTTCGCGGCAAACGGTGCTTCGGTCAAGATTAGAGTCTGGCCACTGGCCATCTTGAGAGTTGCCTGTTTGCCATCGGCGCTGCGGGTTTGCACTTCAAAGCCGAGTACGTCGTGATAAAATTTGATCGACGCCTCGACATCGGGGGCTTCCAATTCAATATAGCCGACGCCGGTCATGCGACCTGTGCTCGGGATCGCGGCCGCTATACCGTCTTTCGCTATGTACACGGCGTAATGATTCCCCGCCGGGTCGGTGAAAAAGAGCGTTTGCTCGGCGAACGGATGGCTATTCTTGACCGGCCCCGTGCAATTTACGCCGAGCTGTTTTAGCTCGTTTGCGAGTTCTTTTAAGCCTGCTTCGGTTGTGGTGAAGGAATAGGTCGGCAAGCCGCGCGGACTCCGTGGGCTTGGCCGCTCGTCGCTTTGGAGGTAGACGCCCATGCGTTTGCCGCCGATTTGAATAAAAGTATGCGGCACAGCGCCGCGCTTGCGCTGGCGCACGTTGAGACCGTTGCGTTTGCCGAGTACGCCGCCAAAAACCCGCGCGTAAAAATCCTCGGCGACAACGATATCGTCGACGGGAACAACGAAATGATCGAGCGATTGTGCGATTGCCATGATTACTCCTGCTATTGCCTATGCTACTTCGTGCCGCGTCTGCTTATCCCGCTTGCAGCTGCTTCATAAACCAATCGGCGATATAGGTTCTGCGGTCGAATCGCTTTTGCCCGTGGCCGACGCCGTCAAGCATGGTGCGGTCTGGTGAATTGACCGCGTTGTTGTAAAGATTCAAAGCGCCGCGCGGGTCCATGACCCGGTCATCAATGCTGTAGCCGACCAGCAGAGGACACTCGATCTTGTCGGCGCGGCCGATCAGGCTAAACTGCTTCATCTTCTCGCGGGCGTCTTTCAAATCCTTCGCGCCCATGAGCCAGCGAAGGCGGTCCTGGATCGGCGGATAGTAATCGAAGATGTCGTCGACGAGATTAAAAGCGCCGCTCCAGACGGCCACGGCTTTGATTCTTTTTTCTACCGTCGCACAGCGCGGGCCGGAATAGCCGCCCATGCTCGAGCCGTGCAGGCCAATGCGATCGGCATCAACGTCAGCGCGAGTAACCAGGTAGTCAATGACCGCTTTCGCTACGCGTTCGGAATCCGGCGGCGCATAGAGTTTTTTCTCCCGCAGCGCACCCCCGTGGCCGGGTCCGTCGACATCGATGAAATGCATACCGCGGCGCACGTACTGACCGGCGCCGCCGTCTTCGCCTCTCAAGAGAATGCCGTCGGCGCCGCCAT
>DASSGE010000482.1:0-7362 GCA_035693605.1 Binatia bacterium | reverse complement strand
AATGAGACGCTCAAAAGCATTGAGCGGCGTCTCGACAAATGGAAACCGCAAAAATCTTAGACCAATCGACCCGGAGGATTGCATGAAGTTGACCGGAAAAATCGCCGCTCTCTGTTTCTTTGTCTGCGCGCTCTCTGGCGTCAGCGAAGCAGCCGAATCACTGCGCAAAATGACCGTCGGCCAGGCCGGCGTAAACCCTGGCGCCGGTCTGTTTTCCATCGCAGTCAGTCAGGGGCTGTACAAGAAGCATGGCCTTGACATCGAAATCATCAAAACCAACACCACCGCCGCCGTGCAGGCGATGCTGGCCAACAAAATGCAAATGGCCACCGGCGCCGGCATGGCCGCCTTTGTCACCGCCAATCTCGAAGGCGCGCCTGGCTTTACTCTCGTCGGATCCTGGGTGAACGTTTTTCCGTACAAAATCATGGCCCAGAAGGGCATCAAAAAAGTCGAAGACCTCAGGGGCAAAACCGGCCACGTCGGCGCGCCCTTCGGCACCATTCCCGACACCGCGCTGCGTTTCGCTTTGGCCCGCTTGAAAATCGATGCGGACAAGGATGTCAAACTGGTGCAGCACTCCAATGCCGATCCCGCCAGCATATTGGCCGCCATGGAAAAGGGTGAAGTGCAGTTCGGCATTTTAGCACCGCCCTTCGACTTGATCGCCGAGCGGCGCGGTTATGAGATGCTCCTGGCGTTGCCGGGGTTAGGGATTCCGTGGCAGCAAAACGGCGAGATCGTGCCGACAGCCTATTTGAAGACCAATCGCGACAACGTCGTGCGCTTCATGCGCGCCACCGCCGAGGCCTCCAAATTCTACTTCGACAATAAAGACAAGACCCTTGAAATCATGGCGGAGTATCTCGGCCGGCCGCGCGACGAAACCGAATACGCCTACAATCAATTCAGACGTTGGGTCGACAAAGTCCACCGGCCGCAGGTGGAGACGATCAAGACGACTTTGGAGGCGATCAAGAAAAACACCCCCAAAGCCGCCGGCGCCAATCCCGCGTCCTATATCGACACCAGCATCGTCGATCAACTCGTCAAAGAGGGCTACTACAAGTAACTAAGTCATTCAGAAGATGAGGATGGACGATTGCGGGTCAGACGATCCGTCCTTGATCATCCATCTCTAACCTCGACCTTTTAGCCTCGCGCGGTTTGACCGAATTACGGTCGAGTGTTAGCATCCGCGCAGTTTTGATTAAGGAGTATTAATTCGTGAAGCTCTATAATTTCGATCTGCTCGCCTATCCTCATGTGCCCGCCGATGCGCCGCGCACACCGGTGCCGAGCAGCTTTTTTGACCCGCTGAAAGGCGCCGCAAATTACGCCGAGCATCTCGATGAAATGACCTACTGTGAAGAATTGGGCTTCGACGGCGTGGTTTTCAACGAGCATCACTACAGCGCCTACGGTACCATGCCGTCGCCCAACCTGATCGCGTCCGCGTTAAGCCAGCGAACCAAGAAAATCAAAATCGGCGTCCTCGGCAACATCTTGCCTCTGCGCAATCACCCGGTGCGCGTCGCCGAAGAGTACGCCATGATCGACTGCCTCAGTAACGGACGGCTGATCGCCGGCTTCGTCCGCGGCATCCCGCCGGAGTACATTTGGTACGGCGTCAATCCCGAGGAGTCGCGCGGCCGCTTCGAAGAAGCTTACAACTTGATCATGACCGCCTGGACCGAACCGGTGTGGAGCCACGAGGGCAAGTTCTTCAAACTGCACGACTGCGCCATCTGGCCGCGGCCGGTGCAACAACCGCACCCGCCGATCTGGATCGCCGCGCGCAGCGCCGAATCCGTCGAATGGTGCGTCAAGCGCCATCTGCCCTGCGCCCAGGTGTACCAAACAACCGGCCAGATCGAAGATACTTTCAACTATTACCGATCCAAGGCCAAAGAAGAGGGCTGGGACGCCAAGCCCGAACAGTTCATACTCTGCCGTCATATTTATATCGACGACAGCGAGCAAAAGGCGCGGGCGAACATCGAAGCGGCGATGGCGTATTTCTTCACCGTCTTCAACCGCGGCTTCAATGAAGCGATCAACAAAGATGCGGTGGACAAGCAGTTACAAGCCGCGCTCACTAGCGAGCGCTCTTTCAGCTACTTCCGCGAAGGCAATCGCGAGCGCTTCGATTTCTCGAAGATGGATTTTGACGGCCTGGTCAAATCCGGCTACCTGATCGCCGGCAATCCCGACAGCGTCGCCAAACAGATTCAAGACCAGATGAAACAAGTCGGCGCCGACCACTTCATGGGCATGTTCCACATCGGCAACCTGAAGCATGAGAAGGTGATCAACTCGCTCAATCTGTTCACCAAAGAAGTGATGCCAAGGCTGAGATAGCAAGCTCGTCGCGGTCACAGGAGATCTTTGACTCATGATCTTGGCGCGAACTCAGAAAACCTGCGCAACCGGAACGTTGACCTTACTCGTCCTTTCGATTCTATCGCTTCAATCGACTTACGCCCAAGAGCGCATCACGCTGGGCCTGACCACCCGCAACGGCAGCACATCCCTGCCCTATGTCGTCGCCGAAGAAAAAGGCTTCTTCAAGGCCGAAGGGCTGAACGCCCTCGTTGTCATCATGCAGAATCAGGTCGTCGTCAATGGCGTGCTCAGCCGCCACGTCGACTACGGCGGCACCTTTTCCAACTTCGTCGGCGCGGCGATGTCGGGGGCGCCAGTGCGCATCGTCATGTCGGTGATGGACGGCGCCGATCATTTTCTCGTCACCAGCCCCAACATCAAGCGGGTCGAGGATCTGAAGGGCAAAACTTTTGGCATCAGCAGTTTCGGCGGCACACCGCACAGTGAAGCCGTTGCGATTCTGCGCAAGTACAATCTGAACCCGGAAAAAGACGTGACCTTTTTGCAGGTCGGCGGTAGCTCGGCGCGCTACATGTCACTCGAGAGCGGCTCGATCCAGGCGGCGATGATCGTGCCGCCATTCAATCATATGGCCAAAAAGCGCGGCTTCAACCAGCTACTCGGGTTTAACGAGATCATGAGCATGCCGGTCGGCGGCCTGGCGGTGCATATGCAAAAGATGAAGGAGAAGCCCGATGAGATCGTCAAGATGATTCGCGCATTGATCAAGAGCTTGGAATATATTCGCACGCGCAAGGCCGACATTCTGGCGATTATCGACAAACAGTGGGGCATCAAGGAAGCCGATGTTCGGGAAGAGATGTACCGCGAGATGATCGGCCTGTTCAGCCGCACCGGCATCGCCCCGGACGAAAGCATGCGCAACGTCATTCGCTTGGTGCGCGAAACGCGGAAGAGCTCTCCAGATGTGGGTATCAACGATGTCGCTGACTGGAGCTTTGCGCGCAAAGCGCAGTGACGGAATCGCGTTTGTGGCTCGTGATCGTAATTCGGTCAGCTCCGAAAACGAACACGATCGCGAATCACGAACACGGCTGTTGATTTCTAGCCACCGAGTTTTTTGAAGAACCCTTCCTTCTCCAGTTCATCCATAAAGGAATTATCGATGAACTCTTCGCCGGTTTTGCCGCGTAGATCGGCATCTTTCTCGGCGTAGAAACTATAAGTATCGCGCACTCCAGCCATGTTGATGCGCGGCGGGAAGGAAAATCGCGGCGCGAAATACTCGTAAGTAGAATTGAGCATCTCCTTGTCTTCCATTCGCATGCGTTGGCTGAAAACTCTCTGCGTGCGCGCCTTATCGGTGCGGATCACGTGAACGGCTTCGGCATAGGCGCGCACGAAGCGCTTGACCTGATCACGATTTTCCTTGATCAAGCTGCCCTTTACGTACAGCGACGACTGGGGAAAATTGGCGGTCATCTCGCCCATGTCGGCCAGGACCCGGTGCCCGGTCTGGATCGCCCGAGTAAGGTGCGGCGGCGAGAGGATCGCCGCGTCGATGCGCCCGGCGATCAACGATTGCAGTCTCGTCGGCGCATCGCCGCCGAGCAGGATCGTCACGTCATTGAGCTTGAGGCCCCATTCCTTAAAGGCCAATTGAAGCGCCAAATCGTTGGAGCCGCCGAAGTTGAGAATGCCGACTTTGCGGCCGCGCAAGTCCTTCGGTGAGCGGATGTCGGGCTTAACGACGAAGGAGTAAGGGAACTTATTGTACGAAGCTCCGAGGACGCGAATATCGGAACCGCGCGCCGCGGCAAATAGCGGCGTGGTCGCCGAGCCTGTGGCAAATTGCGTGCTGCCGCTGAGCAATGTTGCCACTGAGCGCGCACCGCCGGTGATCATCACCAGGTCGACGTCCAGGCCATGCTTTTCGAACAGCCGCAAGTCCTTGGCCACCCAACTGGTGCTCTGAAAGCCGGACAGGCCACCGTAATCGGCAATGACTTTATCGAGCTTCTCGGCAGCCTCGAGTCTCGCCCCGGCCAACAGCACGGTTGTCCAAAAACACAGTCGAACTAGTCGCTTCACGCTCATCGTCTCTCCTTTTTGCCACGCGATCTTAAGAGTTTCACATGGCCGCTTCAAGACGGTCTATCATTTCGAGCAAAGCGAGAAATCTATCCCGCACCATGCTGGCGAAGTGAATTCAAAGCAAACCGCCGCCAATCGCTTGACAGCTTCACGCCGCTGAAATACTTCTGCATGAATCAAGAAAGGAATTATCCCAATGAGCATCAGAGGAAAAACCGCGGTGGTTGGAATCGGCGAAACACCGACGGACCGGCTCGGCAGCAAGCCGGGTGAGCCGCGCAAATCGACCGCCGAATATCTCGCCTGGGCAGCGCGTCTTGCGATCGAAGACGCCGGCCTGACTAAGAAGGACTTCGACGGCCAGGGCTTGGCCGCGATTTATACCACCAATCATTCCCAGCCCTTCTGGCCCGAAGAAGTGGCGGCGATTCTCGGCATTACGCCTGGCGTATCGCTCGCCGGCGGCAATGGGGGCGCCAGCTCGGTGTCGCTGCTTGGCCATGCCGCGGCGGCCATCAGCGCCGGCCTCTGCGATCTCGTTCTGGTCATCGCTGCGGCTGCGCCGTTCAGCGAGCGCGGCGGTCATCGCGGCGCCCACGGTGATACCCGCGACTTCGAAATGCCCTTCGGCGTCATGGGACCCAATTGTAAAATTTCGTTCGTCATGAGCCGCTACATGCACGAGTCGGGCATGACCGACGACCACTTCGGCAAAGTCGCCGTCACCGGGCGCTATCACGCCTCGCTCAATCCCAATGCTTATCTGAGAAAACCGATCACCATCGAAGACTACAAGAAATCGCGCATGATCTCCGATCCGATCCGCTTGTTCGACTGCGTCATGCCGGCGAACGGCGGCAAGGCGTACATTATGACATCGGCGGAACGGGCGAAAACGATGCGCAAGCCGCCGGTCTATTTGCTCGGCTGGGGCGAGTGCAACAACGCCAGCTTCGGGCCACGCTACCGCGCCAATCCGTTAATCACAGGCATCACCGAGGCCGGCAAGCGCGCTTTCGCCATGTCCGGTGTCGCGCACAAAGACATTCGCTGTTTGAATCTGTACGACGACTATATTCCGGTGGTCATGATTCAGATCGAGGATCTCGGCTTCTGCGGCCGCAACGACAAAGCGTTCTTCGAAAAGACCGATTTCACATTCAAGGGCGATCTGCCGATCCAGACCAGCGGCGGCATGATCAACTGCGGCCAGCCGTCGACCACCGGTGGCATGCTGCATGTCATCGAAACCGTCCGGCAGATTCGCGGCGAAGGCGGCGACCGCCAAGTGCCAAATATCAAGTTCGGTATCAGCACAGGCGTCGGCGCGGTCAACTACGGTAAGAATTTCGGCTGCACCGCCGCGGCGATTCTCGGCAGCGAATCGTAACCGCAGCCGAAGATGAATACAGGATTTCACGACGAAAGGTCCATGAGCTTATGCTCGTCTACAGACTGTGAAACTTCGGTCTTCTCACCGCCCTATGGTTCTTCCCTTGATTCGTCATGCCGGCGCAGGCCGGCATCCAGGGGAGGGGACGGGATGGATACCGGCTTCCGCCGGTATGACGGAAGCTTCATGATTCGTCATAGAGTCTTACATGCATATTTATTTTCTAAGGAAGGTTGAAGAACACGAACGATTCGGATGATTTTTATTCCAAGCTTCGTGCTCTCGTGTCGTCATATGAACAAATCTCTCGCATACCTCTGGAGTAGACCATGGCAGAAGAAAAAGTAGCTAAGAAACCTCTCCCCGAAGTGACCCCGGTCAACCAACCCTTCTGGGACGGCGCCAAAGCCGGCAAATTGATGATGCAAAAATGCGCCAACTGCTCGACCTGGGTTTTCCCGCCACGGCCCGTGTGTGGCGATTGCGCCAGCGAAAAACTCGACTGGGTCCAGGTGAGCGGCAAAGGAAAAATTTTCTGCTTCACGATCATTCGCGAAGTCGTCGGCACCGCGCTGCGCGGCTTCGGTCCCGATATCCCCTACGTCACCGCCTGGGTCGATCTCGACGACGGCCCGCGCCTGTGCAGCAACGTCATCGGCTGCCCCATCGAGCAAGTGAAGATCGACATGCCGGTGCAGACCGTGTTCGAAGATACCGGCGACGGCATCACGCTGCCGAAGTTCAAACCTGTGTAATCGCCTGATATGCGACGAGTCCGCTCAGTTTGGTTTCAGCATTCTTACCCACGTAGGCGTAGCCCCCTGTGGCTACCCGTTCGGGTCGGCAATCACGGGGATCGCTCCTAGAGCAAGTAACTGAACCGTCACCGTCAGATCGCCTATGTTAAATGAACCTTGCACTCGCCCATCGTCCCCAAAATAGGCGGTCAAGTTTTAGGGAGATAACCCACTGCGCCGGTCGGCTTTTGCCGGGAAAGTTAACGTCGACAAATTTTGGTCAGTTGCTGGATATTGCAAGCGATTGCATTTTTATGCTCGGACTCATTGAACGAGATAAGCCGAGCCGCAATTTTCCGCGCCTTCGGCGGCTCATTTAATAGTTATGCGCAGCAGTATGGACGTCGGTGATCTAGGAATATGAACGCATCGCAGACGGCGATCTTGCATGTCTTCGACGAACAGGTGTTCGGTGCGATGCGCACAGAGCTCGATTGGGCACTTCGGGGAGCAGCAGCAAATCTAGCGGCGCTAGGGCTCGTCGCATACACCGAGTTTCTCGGGGGAATCGTCACAGGAAATCTTGGCCACAAGGGATCTAGTAGAAGCAATTTCCGCGCGTTTCTGCCCTACCTCGGTTCTGACTATGAAGACTTGGCACGGCGTGGCATCGACATTTACGAGCGCATTCGATGTGGCCTCGCGCACGAGTACTTCATCAAGGGCGAGTCGACCATCTGGCCTCAAGCGTCGGCGCCTTGCGGGATCGTCTCAAGTCTAAATGGACCGACC
>DASSGE010000481.1:0-3304 GCA_035693605.1 Binatia bacterium | reverse complement strand
GCGATTCTCTTTCAAGTAGCGAAAGTGCAGATGATCGAACTCGGGAAACAGTTTCGCCATCTGATTGCCCTTGGGCATATACTCGGCGATCTCGTCGCCGCAGATATGGTCATTGATATGGCCGTCGGCATCGATGATTTGCATTGAGTCAGCTCCTTGACGACTTTGTTAAAAATGAAATTTATGCAGTTTGCCTATTACTTTGCAATCATTTCCCAGCTTCTGCTATGGTCGTCCGACTAAAGGAAAACCCGATTTTGCTTCGTGTCATAATCCTTCTTTGGGCCATCGCCGGCTGGACGACTCCGTTGTCGGCGCAGAATGTCGAAAAGGCGATCATCGCCCACACCAGTGAAAGCATCAGTTTGGCGCCGCTGTTGTACGGCATCGAGAAAGGCTACTACCGCAAAGAGGGCGTCGATCTAGAGTTCCGCATTTTGCGCACAGACTTAGCTAGTGCTGCCATGGTCGGCAGCCGCGAAGTCGACTACATGTATTCGGCCGGCACGGCATTGCGCGTCGCGGCGCGCGGCTTGCCGATCAAAGTAGTTGCTTACACGCTCAAAAATATTCTCTTCTATTTGATGGCCCAGCCGAATATCAAGACGATCCCGCAACTGAAAGGCAAAAAAATTGCCGTCGCTCTGCCGTCGGATACCGGCGGCTTGGCCACCAAAGCAACGCTCAAAGCCTTTGGTCTCGACCCTGACAAAGACGTGACCTACATCGCTATCGGCGCGGCGTCGACTCGTCTCGCGGCGATGGAGGCGCGCTCGATCGAAGCGACGATCATGCCGGTGCCCTGGAACATTCGCATGAAACAGAGCGGCTTTACTGAACTGGCTTTCGCTGGAAACTATCTTAAAGAGCCTCTCACTGGATTTTCCGCCAGCGCGGAGAAAATCGAAAACAACCCGCAACAGGTACGGGCGGTGCTGCGCGGCTTTCTGCGCTCGATGAGGGCATTTCGCAACGACAAGAAAGACGCGGTGGAGTTCATTGCCCGGCGCTTTCGTCTCGAGATTCCGGCGGCAGAAGAGTCCTACCGGATCGTCCTGCAATCGCTCAGCGACGACGGCACGATTGCGCCAGCCAGCTTGCAGGATTTCATCGAGCAGGTCAGGAAAGAACCTGGCGTCAAGAAACAAATTACGGCCAACGATCTGATCGACTTCCGCATTTTACGCGAAGCGGCGAAAGATATTGACGGGAAGTCCTAAAGCGCAGTAGATCAAGGCATTGTTAGCAAAGGGGGAGCACATCAGTGGAGTGGATATTTCAAACCTATGACACATACGCGTTTCTTTTTCTTCGGTTCGGATTGGCGGTGACTTTCTTTATGCATGGGACGCAGCACGCTTTCGGTTGGCATGGCGGCAAGGGGCCGAAGGCGCAGGTGACCAACTGGCGCGATAAATACGGTATCCCGGTGCCCATCGGTGTTTTAGCGTTGGTCATCGAGCTGTCTACCGTGGTGTGCATGGTGTTGGGCTTTTTCGTCCGCCCGGTGGCTCTGGGCCTGGCGGTTTTTATGGCATTTGCGACGTTTCTCAGCCACTGGGAACATGGATTTTTTCTGTCATCCCAAACCGGCAAGGGAAGCGGCATCGAGTACACGATGGCGTTGATGCTGATGGCTCTTACCATAACCGTCGGTGGAGCCGGGGCGTTTTCAGTGGACATCCTAATGGGGCGCTAAGTCTGCCCATTTTTCGATGCGCCGGCCGGCAATGTTTCCGTCTTGGATTTGCTCGAGTGCTCCGATTCTGGACGGTATTCGCTAAGTGTGTTTGCTAGGGATCTTTGGGGTTGTTGAATTACCTTAGCGAATCACCCAATCCGCCCGCGCCAGGACGTTCGGCGGGATCGTCAAGCCAATCTGCTTGGCCGCTTTAAGATTGATGATGAACTCGAACTTCATTGGCTGCTCGACCGGCAAGTCTGCCGGCTTGGTTCCTTTTAGGATTTTATCGACGAACACCGCGATGCGGTTGGACAGCTCGGTAAGATTGGGTCCATAGGTGAAAATCGCGCGGTCGTCGGCAAAAATCCGCCAGGCCGATACAACCGGTAAACGATTCTTGGCAGCGAGCTCGATAATGCGCTTGCGGTGAAGGATTGTGAATCCGCCCGGCGCCAGGATGATAGCTTGCGCGCTGCCATCGCGGGCCGCTTGGATCGCTCGCTCGACTTCATCCGGCCGGGTGGGCCTTGGAATCTCAACCGACTGAAGCCTTAGTTTCAGCGTGGGCGCTGCGGCCTGCATACCCTTAAACTCGTTGTCTACATGGGCTGGTTCCCACAGCACCGCTACCCGGGTGAGACTTGGGATTGCGTCCTTGAGCAGCTCGAGACGCTTGCCGGACAACTCGTCGGTGAGGAAGGACACACCGGTGAGGTTACCGCCCGGCCGCGCCAAGCTGGCCACGAATCCTGCCCGGACCGGGTCCTGACTGGTTCCCACCACAATCGGAATAGTTGCGGTTGCTTTCTTGGCGATAGCGACCCCGGCGCTGAAGGTGACGATGACGTCGACTTTGAGATCCACCAGCTCGGTTGCCAGTTGGGCAAGCCGTTCGGAATTTCCCGCCGCGTAGCGAAAGTCGATCGTCACAGTCTTGCCGTCGATCCAGCCGAGCTCGCGCAGCCCCTCAAGGGCCTGTTTCTCGGGGAACTCAGCGGACGACGAACCAGCGCTGAGCCAGCCGATCCGAGGTAGCTTTGCCGGCTGCTGCGCATTGGCGGCAGATACGAAGGCGAGAGTTACAATTATAAGTAAGCAGAAAAAAGATTTTGACGTCATTATGTTCGCTCCCGTTGTTGACTGACGATTAATCACTGAGCGCTATCCATTGTCATTTGATTACTCTGTCGGCTCTGGTCAGCACGTTCGGCGGGATCGTCAGGCCGATCTGTTTCGCTGTTTTTAGACTGATTACTAGCTCGAACTTCATTGGTTGCTCGACTGGAAGTTCGGCGGGCCTTCTTCCCTTAAGAATCTTGTCGTCATAAGTAGCGGCGCGGCGGTACAGATCCGCAAAGTTGACGCCGTAGGCCATCAGTCCACCGTCTTCGACAAACTGCTGCGAATTGCACATTGACGGCAGGCGAAGTATGACGGCGCGCTCGGCAATTCGCCTGGCGTTTCTAGTCACCACGGGGCCGCCGGGAATAAGAAGTGCGTCGGCGCGCGATTTGTTTAACCTGTCAAAGGCACGCTCGATATCTTGGGCGCTCTTGATCTCATAAGGCCGGATTTGTAACCCGAACGCCTTAGCCGCCGCCTTGGCCTCGTCAATTGCGA
>DASSGE010000480.1:0-6325 GCA_035693605.1 Binatia bacterium | reverse complement strand
ATTTAAATAGTGAACGACGCGAATCTTGGTGTTCATGTTAGTGACTCCGGAGGTTCGGATTTCGGAGTATCTCCCGCAAAGGCGCGAAGTGACGGGCAGAGCCAGTCATCCGGATCGGAAATGAGAAATGTGAAAAAGATTTCTCCCTTTAGTCGAAATGACATTCTTCTTTTTACCTTCGCGTCTTGCGCCTTTGCGGGGAGAACATTGCGAATCTTAACTCAGCTCATATACGTCGTCAGCCGGGACGCGCCGGTTTGACTGATGGCGCCGACCAGGTCGCCAATCCAGACGGTGATTTCTTGTTTTGCCGGCAGCGGCGCCAGGCCCGGATTGGTATTGTCCGGATTTGTATTATCCAAGTGCAGGGTTTCGCCGCCGATGACGCGTGTGACGGCGGGCAGTGTGATCGGATCGCGGGTCAGCCCCGGTGTGACCAGCGCATTTACATTTTCCGGTACGAAGGTGATGCCGGTATCGGGGTAGCGTTCCATGATAATCAACGCTGCCTTCATGCCGAGCTCTTCGGCGCGCGAGTAGGTCATCATCAAGTCGGTGTCGACGGCGCCGCCGCCGATCTTGGTGGCGAGGACGCCGTCGGCATGTAGAACTTCCTTGGCGAGCCGAGCGTTGAGCAAAGCGTTGCGCTCTTTCTCCGAGACCACTGCCGGCGCGACGGTGAGGACCACGCCTGCGAACCAGAGATCTTTGCCGTGGCGGCGATAGAGCTCCAGGATCACTGGATGGTTCTGGGCGAACCAGGTAAACGCAGAATAAGAGAACATCAAGGCGCCGTCGAGGATCTCGTTGGGATGAACAATGGTCGGCATGAAGCCCTGGATATTGCTGCCGTAAAAGACCGTTTCTTTCTGTTGCGTCGGATGCTGATGCGAGTGCATCGGAAAAATGTAGGCGACGCGCGGTAGCTCCTTTGGTCCCCGATTCGCCGCCACCGGCGGCAATTCGTACACCCGCGTCGAATCGGGTGTCAAGGCCTTCGACGCCGCGGCGAGATAAGTGCTAGTTCTAAGCCCAGCTTTTTTAACCGCTAAACGATAGTCGTTCTTGTCGGCGGCTTTTTTCGGGTACGGCAGCAAGACAACGTTGTAGGTATTGGCGATGGGCGAATAGTCAGCGGCTGGCCCGCTCATGTCGATCAAGCTGCGCGAGCGCGGCGCCGTTTGATCGGTCTCGATCACCGCGACATTTTTCAATGCGTGCGTCACACCCTCGCCCACCAGTCCATTGCCATCGAGCGCGCCGGGAAAGTTGGGACCATTTAAACGATAGCGCGGTTCAAGTACATCGAGCACGCGCAGAATGCGGCAAGATTCGCCAGGATGGGCGATTTCGATTTCGACGTGATCAAAGAGTGGTTCTTGTTCGAGTCGCGAAACTAGTTCAGCACGGTCAATCGTTAGCACGCCGCCTTCAATCGACGTCTTCGCACCGAAGCGAACGTCCTTTATATCAATGCAGCCGAGTTCCAAGCGCATGAGTCGCTTATATCGCTGACCGGCGCGTGACTCAATGTTTAATATTCGCGGCGGCTCGCCGAGCTTTAGCGCGGCGGCAGCGGCGCGTTAGCGGCGAATTTTTTGAACAGCTCGATGATCTCCGGGTCGCGCGGGATGCCGCGGATGATCTTGGCTTGTTCGTCGGGGAGCAGCGGGGATGGATCGTCACCGCCGGTGAATTTTTTGTAGTCGGCGGCGAACTGCGGGTCGGCGTAGGTCTTGCGCACGGCTTCTTTAAGAATGTCTAGGCGGTCTTTGGGCGTGCCCGGCGGGGCGATGAGAATGGTGCCGACGACGCGAAAGCCTTCCATCATGGTCAGAAGTTTTCTTTCTCTTTCGGATTTGGCGAAGCTGCTGAGGTCGGCGAGTTTCAGATGAGCGAATCGCGGATCTTTGTAGCCGGCCGGCACACCCAGGCCGATGTGAAAATCGGCGAGGTTTTTCGACAAAAGATCGTTTTGCGTCACTGTCCCAGTGGAGGCGATACGTCCGTCGACTTCGCCCGCGGCCATGGCGACATCGAGGTCTTTGCCTTCATAGCCGGGGACGATTTTGGGGTCTTTCATATCGAGCAGATAGGAGACTACCCGGCTCTGCAGGTAGCCCGTATGTCCGACCGGGCTGCTACCGATGCGAATGCCGGGTGTGCTGCGGAGTTTTTCCAAACTGTTTATTCCGGCGCCTTTGCGCGTGACTAACATATAATACAACTGATGTTCGGTGGCGCCGAGATAATTCAGTTTGTCGATGTCGTACTGCACGCCGGGTTCACCGAGAACGGCGTAGGGAACAATGCTGCTGGTGACGCGCAGTAGCGTCAACCCATCGGGTTTTGAGTTGTTGAAGATTTGATTGGCTGCTCGGCGTCCGCCGGCGCCGCCCATGTATTGAAAAACGATCGGCGGGTTGCCGGGAATGTTGCGCGTCAAACCCGCCGCCAGGGCCTTGGCGCGCAGATCTCCCATGCCGCCTGGGCCGGAACCGATGATTAGTAATATATGTTTACCTTGGTAAAAATTCGCTTGACCATGGGCCGAGGTCAACGTCGATAAGATAAAAATTACCAGTGCGAATATCTTTAACATGTTTCCTTTTAACGCGTTCCAAGGGTTCCAGCCGTTCCAATCGTTTCAGCCCCTCCTTGATCCTCCCCGCTTCGCGGGGGAGGAAAGCCTTCGTGACCGCTTCGAAGTTGGTGGCGGTTGGAACGAAGCGTAGCGGTGGAACGGCTGGAACGTTTGGATCTCTTCTATCTAATTGGCATTCCACCCGCGGCATTGAGCTTCTTAAATAACTCGACGATCTCCGGATCGCGCGGCAGCTCTTTGATCGTTCGCTCCATGTCTTCGCCGAGCAGCGGCGTCGGCTCTTCGCCGACGAGTTTTTTGTAGTCCTTTTGGAATTCAGGATCTTTGTACATACGCGCATTGGCTTCGCGCAATATTTTCACCTGCTCGGCGGGAGTGCCGGGAGGCAGCAGCGAGGGCGTGCCGACTTGTCGGAAGGCGCGAACCATCGCCAAGAGTTTTTTCTCTCGATCGTTCTTGGCAAACTCTTCGATCTCGGGCAAGCGATCGAAGCCCGGCTGCTTCAAGCCCCGCGGAACTTCCATGATGGCATGGATATCGATCATGCCCTTGGCGAGCCATTCGGCGTTTCTAATTGTCAGTGTATCGGCATTGTTGATGCGGCCGTCGATTTCGCCGCGCATCAGCGCCAAGTCGAGTTCGGTGCCCGAGTAGCCGACTACCATCTTAGGGTCTTTGAAGCCAATGAGATGGGCGAACAAGCGGCCGACGAAATAATTCGAATGACCGACGGTCTGGGCGCCGATTCTTACGCCGCTGGCGCCGCGCAGAGCGTCGATATTCTTCAACCCGGCGTCTTTGCGCGTAATGAAAACCCAATGGTAGGTGCTATGCGGCGAGCCAAGGTAGATAAACTTATTCAAATCGTAGAGCACGCCTTTTTCGCCGAGGATGGCATTGGCGACCAAGCCACCGCCAATGCGGCCAATGGTCAATCCATCGGGGCGGACCGCCTTGAAAATATGGTTGGCCGCCTTCATACCGCCGCCGCCGGGCATGTATTCCGAAACGACATTGGGCTCGCCCGGAATATGTTTTTTTAGGTGCGAGAGCATCGCGCGGGTCATCATGTCCGAACTGCCGCCGGCCTCGGTCCCTTGAATGATGGTGACGGTCTTGCCCTGGTAGAAGGGCGCTTGGGCAGATGCGACGGACAACGAGAACAAAATGTAAGCGACGAGAGTGAAGAGCTTAAGCATGGACTCCTCCTTACAAATTCCTTTCGTTCAAGCCGTTCAAATCGCTCAAGCCCCTTCCTTCATCCTCTCCCGCGTCGCGGGGGAGGAAAGAGGTTGGGGATTGAACGGAGCGCAGCGGTTAAACGGTTTAAACATTTAAAACACAGGCGCTTTACCGCGCGGGAAGCGGACCCTGGTCGGCGATCTTTTTGTATAGCGCGATAATTTCCGGATCGCGCGGCAACTCTTTGATCGCGCTCTCCAACTCTTCGCCGGTGAGCGGTGTCGCATCGGTGGCCATCAGCTTTTTGAACTCTTTGTGAAATTCTGGATCCCGCAGTGCTTTGGTCATGGCGCCGCGTAGAGTGGCAACGAGTTCCTTCGGCGTCGCCGGCGGCAGTAAATAGGGCCAGCGCGGATAGATAAAGGTGCGAAACAGATTGATCAGCTGGAGTTCCTTATCGTTTTTCGCAAAGGTCTCGAGTTCCGGCGCTTTTGGCAGTCCCTGCGCGTAGCGGCCTTTGGGGATGGAGATCGAGGCATGGAATTGCAGCGAGCCTTTATCCATTGCGTCACGGCTGCGCGACAGGATCGTGTCGGCGCCGTTGGCGCGCACGTCGACTTCGCCGGTAACCAACGCATTGTCCAGCTCGATGCCGCCGTAGCCGAGCACCATGCGCGGCTCTTTGAGGCCAAGCACGTAGGCGAACAGACGGCCACTCACGTAGATCGGATGGCCAACGGCCTGGGCGCCGATGCGCACGCCGCTGGCGGCGCGCAATTTTTCGAGACTATCGAAGCCTGAACCTTTGCGGCTGACGAAGACATAGGGGTCGCCGCTTTCAGTGGAGCCCAAGTAAATCAGCTTGTCGATGTCATATTGCGTGCCGGCAAGTTCCAGTATATGACCGGCGACCAGACCCGCGCCCACGGCGCCGATGGACAGCCCGTCCGGTTTTGCCGTCGAGTAAATATAGTTTGCCGCTTTTCGACCGGCGGCGCCGGGCATGTTCTCGACGATGATCGTCGGATTGCCGGGAATATGTTTTCTCAAGAAGGGAATGACGGCGCGCGCTTGCATGTCGCCGGTGCCGCCGGGCTCGCCGCCGCGAATGATCTTGATGGTCTTGCCCTGAAAATAGGGGCTCTGGGCGGATGCCGCTGATAGTGAAAATAAGATGTAAACGATTAACGTGAAGGACTTAACCATGACTATACTCCTTCAGGTTTCAAGCCGTTTCATGGCCGCTCCGCAAGAAGGTAGGGGATTGAACGGAGCGCTGTTCAAGAGCCTCACGGCCCTGAGAATGATCGAAGCGCAGGGGTTGAATTGCTTGAACGTTTTGAACCTCCGATTTTAGTATCCGAAAAGAAGTCCCGACGGCCAGCGCGTCTCGAGCATGTATTCGAACAGGCCCCAAAGCAGCAAATAGCCACAGGCCCCGAGCGCGATCGAGGTGACCCACTTTTCCTGACCTTCGACCAGTGCGTAAAGAAATACCAAAAGCGGCAGGGCGTAGACGATGCCTATCAACCATATCCCGATCGCGCCGCCAATGAACCAAGCGAAGTATATGAGCGTGCGGCGCCGTTCTGTGGTCTTGTCCAACTGAGAGTTGCCGAAATCGTCCATTTCGGTGCCGCCACCAGCGACCTGACCCGCTTCCCAATTCGTGACTTCGCGATAAAGCTGGATTACGATCATTAACAGCCCGGGAATCGCCGCGACATAGACGGGCATGATCTTGGCGATGTTAGGCCAATCCCACCCCGTGTAGGTGGCGACGGCGAAAACTACCAGCAGGAACACTCCGAAATTAACTTTCATCTTCAGACCTCGCCATGGCGCCGGTGAAGGTGGCTACCGAGTCTTCTTTGCGCGCCCTCAGCTTGCCGCGCAGAGTAAAAAACAACGACACCGCGGCAATCAGGAAGATAACGATTACGCCAGGTCGTGCCATCCAGCTGAAACCATAACTGGCGACTGAACGGTAAAGATACTTTTCCATCAGGTCGCCTAACACCAGGCCGAGGATCATCGCCGGGCGCGGATAACCGGCCTGGCGCATGAAGTAGCCAAGGAAGCCAAAGGCGACGACGACGACTAGATCCAACGGGTCGCGGTTGACGCTGAACGCGCCCATCAAGATAAACATGAACATGATCGGAACCATGAAGGTGTAGCGCACCTCGGCGAGCTTGGCGAGCTGGGTGGCGAGGCAAATCCCGACCAGCGTGCCGGCGATGCCGGCCATCCCTTGAATCCAGATCACGCTGTAGATCAGATCGGGAGTTTTCTTGATCATCTCCGGTCCTGGAACAAAGCCCCAGGCGAGTAATGCGACGATAAATAGCGCGGTGCTGACGCCCTGGGGAAATCCCAGCAGCAACGTGGTGACCAGATCGCCGCCGTCTTTGGCGTCGTTGGCGCTCTCCGGCGCGATCACGCCGCGGACGTCGCCGGTGCCGAATGTTTGCCGGCCGCCTTTGCAGCTCTGCGCCGCGTGGCCGTAAGCGAGCCAGTCGACGACTTGCGACCCGA
>DASSGE010000479.1:0-2581 GCA_035693605.1 Binatia bacterium | reverse complement strand
AATGTTTCCGCCCGGCCTGGCGAGGCTTGCAACTAATCCAGATTCGACTGGATCAGGGCCGATGGCGGCAAATACCACAGGGAGTTTGAGGTTGGCTTTGGCAACCGACTCGATAGCGCTGGCAGAATACGTGACAATCAGTTCAACCTTGCGCTCAATCAACTCAACTGCCAATCCGGGAAGTTGCTTGAGATTGCCGTTGGCGTAGCGGTACTCGATGTCGAGGTTCTTGCCTTCAATGTATCCGAGTTTGTTAAGACCCTGCCGCAATGCCTCGACACGAGCCGAATAGACCGCAGATGAACTCGGGGACAACACACCGATCACGTGGGACTCGGCTGCCGCCGGCACCGGCGCCGCGCTTATCTCAATCGCGAGCACCAACGCAATTATCACAAGCCCCAAACAATTAGATCTCTGGCGCGGGCTCTCGCCTGCTGGGCCGCGTTGTAGTCTTTCGCGACACCTCATACCCTGCCCTGACTTTGACGGAGGAACAGCTTTGGGATCGCCGGACGAAGAATCATATCGACCCAAGACGGTTTTGATCATTTAAAATACTCCCGGAATTCTTTCACCCATCGTGCCTAAACTCTCCCGGCGCAGGCCTATCGAATCACCCGATCCGCCCGCGCGAGAAAGTTTGGCGGTACCGTGAAGCCGATTTGTTTGGCGGTCTTGAGATTCACCACTAACTCAAATTTCGTGGGTTGCTCGACGGGCAAATCCGTGGGCTTGGCGCCTTTGAGGATCTTGTCAACGTAAACCGCAAGCCGACGGTATGAATCTTCGAGATTCGGACCGTAGGAGAGCAATCCTCCGGCATCGACGTACTCCTTCCAGCCGAAAATACTCGGCAAGCGCTGTTTCAAACCAAACTCTGCTAGTTTCGTGCTCCGCGATAAGGTGGTTGCGTCGGGAAAGGTAAGCATCGCTTGTGCTTTTTCTCTGACCATTGCCTGGAAGGCCTTGTCAAAATCGTCGTTCGTCGTCGTCACCAGATATTGGATACCGATTTTGAAGGCCTGTGCCGCCGCCCGGGTTTCTTTGATCTCGCCCGATTCGCCGGGATGAGTCCGGTTCGATAGAATCGCCACGCGGCTGATCTTGGGCGCCGCCTCCTTCAATAGCTCTAGCCGTTTGCCGGCAAGATCGAGGGAGAGAAAGGTCATCCCGGTTAGATTTTTTCCGGGATGAGCCAAACTCTCGACAAAGCCGGCTTCCACCGGATCACCGCTGAAACCAAATACGACGGGTACAGTCGTAGTTGTTGACCGCGCCACTCTGGCAGCCGGGCCCTGAGCGACGATCACGTCGACTTTGCTCTTGACCAGTTCGTTAGCAAACTCCGCGACCCGATTGCGATCCTCGGTCGAGCGAAAGTCTACCGACAAGTTTTTTCCTTCAACATAGCCCAATTCGCGCAGCCCCAATTTCAGCGCTTCGAAAAACGGCGATGGTCCTGCCGCCGTGGCCAGGTAACCGATGCGATGAACCTTGGCCGGCTGCTGCGCATAAGCCGAGACCGTTGTCAGTAACGAAGCGGCGGTTAACCAGACAAAGACTTTTCTACTCACCGTTTTCCAGCCCCCATTTTAACTTTGTCATTTTTACTTCTGCTTTATCGAATCACCCGATCCGCGTGCACCAATACATTAGGCGGGATCATCACGCCGATGTGCTTGGCGGTCTTAAGATTGATGACGAACTCGAACTTTTGCCTATTGCCTGATGCCTAATGCTTTTCATTTTATCACCCGATTCGCCCGTGCCAGGACGTTGGGTGGAATCGTAAGGCCGATCTGTTTCGCAGTTTTCAGATTGAACGCGAGTTCAAATTTCATCGGCCGTTCTATGGGTAGCTCGGCGGCTTTGGTACCTTTAAATATCCGATCGCTGCTAGGAGCGCCGCACAACATGAGTATGAAAGTTGCCACTCCAAGACATTGGCGAGATTGGCCTGTCGTAAAACTTTGGGGCACCACCAACGTTTTCATCGGCCGTTTCCTTGAACCGAAGCGCTGTTTCTCGTTTTGCACCAGGCTTACCGAATCACCCGATCCGCCCTGACAAGCAGGTTAGGCGGTATCGTCACGCCGATTTGCTTGGCGGTAATCAAATTGATGTGTAGTTCAAACATAGTCGGCAGCTCAGTCGGCACATCGGCGGGCTTTGCACCCTTTAGAATTTTGTCGACATGCGCGGGGATGCGTCGATGCACGGCCTCGAGCTTGGGACCATAAGACATCATGCCACCGACCTCTATGGGTTCCTTGCGCCCAAACATGCTCGGGAGCCGATGTTTTGCGGCAAACTCGATGATTTGCTTACGCTGTGCGTTGGTTACAGGGTCAGGAAAAACGAGCACACCGTTAACATTTTGCTTTACTATTTTCCCCAAAGCTGCGCCGACCTCGGCTCCGTCTCTGACTTGATGATAGTGAAGCGTAACGCCCAAGCCGCGGGCAGCGCTCTGTGTTTCCTGAAGTTCACGTTGCTCGCCGGGATGGGCCGGACTCGCCAAGACGCCTATGCGAGAAACTCTCGGCACTGCCTCCTTGAGGAGCTCCAGCCGTTTGCC
>DASSGE010000478.1:0-2020 GCA_035693605.1 Binatia bacterium | reverse complement strand
GTCTCGCCAACGAGCCGCTCTATCTCGCCGCGGTGATCGGCATCGTCGCGCTGCCCTGGCTGGCCAGCGCTACCTTGCTGCCCGGACAAAAGCAGAAGCCGGTATGGGATCGGCGCGCGCTGGGGCCGTTTCTCATGGCCGGAACCTTCGAGACCTTGGGGATTCTACTGGTCATCGTCGCCTTGAGCGTCGGGCATGTCGTGGTCGTCTCACCCATTGTCGCCACCAGCCCGCTGTGGATCGTCTTGGGAACCTGGCTGTTTCTCCGCGACGTCGAGCGGCTCAACTGGGGCACCGTGGCGGGAGCGATTGCGGTAGTGACGGGGACGGTTGCGATCTCGTTGGCGGGTTAGTGTTCCGCTAAAACTGCCACGCATTATTGAAATTTGACTTTGGGCACTCTGATAAGGCACGACACGTGAACGATTTACGGGCAAAAGGAAATCACTGAGCCTTATAGGACCACATTTCGGTATGTCACAACGCCGCCTGAGTCATTGCCTGGATTGAAAACTCAGTGAAACGAACGCCAGCCTTCGGTGTCACCCCTTGCACGTCACCCACTGCCGCGGATACGCATTCAAACTCTCGCAGCCGTTTTTCTTCACCACCAGCGTCTCGCCGAACTGTAATCCCATCTTCTCGTCCGCGGTTATCAGGTTGGGCTGGATGACTATGACCATATTCTCGCGGAAGGTGATTTCGCGCGTGTCATGGCGTTTGCGGGTTTTGGTTTGGAAGATTGGCGGGTATTGGTTGACGCCGTGGACCAGGTCGTCGTAGGTGCTGTAGCCGCGCTGGTGGATGATCTCGGCGGCATCTTCGGCTTCGGTCGTCGTCGCGCCATCTTTGATCACCTTCGACAAAATATCGAAAGCTTCCATAGCCGCGTCGTGCATCTTCTGCCATTCCGGCGTCGGTCCTTCGCCGATGGAAAACGTTCGATGAATCTGTCCGCTGTAGCCCGAATAAGCGCCGCTGATTTCGGTAATCAGTGCGTCGCCTTTCTGCAGCTTACGCTTGGAGTGAAATTGCGACGGTACGCAGAAATCGGGACTGCGCATGGGCATGCTGCTCATGAAATGAATACCCGCATAGCCGCCGGCTTTGAGATAGACCGGCTCGATGATCGCGGGGATCTCGTCTTCGCGCAGGCCTTCGCGCAGGCCTTCGGCCATCGCCTGGATCGATTGGTCAGTGAGCTTGGAGGCAAGATGGATTCGTTCGATCTCGGCCGGACTCTTGATCGTCCGCATCATGCGCAGCTTGCCGCCGAGATCGACGAAGCTGGCATTGGGATACTTTTCGCGCAGCCGATTGTAGACTTGATAGGAAATAGCGCCGACAAGTCCGATCTTCTTCGATTCCAAGCCGCGCTCGGCCAACAGATCGACGACGCTGTTGGTTGTATTGGCGCCGGCCCATCGCAGATCTTCGATCCACGACATGACTCGAGCCATCGGATAGTGATTGAAAAGCTGCATCAAGATCACCGGGTCTTTGCCGGTCTGCATCAGCAGATAGGCTTCGCGGCTGCTCGGCCAATCGCTCAGCCAATAGATATCCGAAGCATAACGGCCGCTGCCGTAGAGAAGCACGGCATCAACGCCCTCTTGCTCCATCAAGCGGTAGAAAGCGTGGTGTCGCCGCTTGAGTTCGTCGTCGCTAAAGGTCGGGTAATCGGATCGCTGGCGCATGGAATTGTCTCCTGTGTGAATTAATGGATTAGCACGAAGCGCTGTCGCGTGCGTCGCAGCAATTTTTATCATCGATGGAGACGACGAAGCAAACAAACACGCGCCACAAGCGGGCAGGTTGCTGGACATTTTATCTATGCCGTGAGACGTTTGACTCAATCAATCTTCGGAGGAGTGTAAATGATACAAATGACGGTGTGCCGAGCTCTGGCGATTCTAATTCTGTTAGCGGGATGCTCCTATGCCGGCCAAGCCGGGCAGGAGTTTCAACCACAGGTGGGCCAGGAGGGTAAGGATGTCATCTGGGTGCCGACGCCGCAGGA
>DASSGE010000477.1:0-3122 GCA_035693605.1 Binatia bacterium | reverse complement strand
ACGTGTTCACCCGGCTTGCCCAGGCGGAAGCGACGATTCATGGAGTTGCCATTGAGGAAATTCACTTTCACGAAGTCGGCGCCACGGATTCGATTGTCGACATCGTTGCCGCGGCGATCGGCGTAACGGAATTGGCCATAGATGAGCTACATTTTTCGAGGATTCCGCTGGGCCGCGGTATGACCCGTTCGCAGCATGGTTCGCTGCCGGTACCAGGACCAGCGACAATCGAATTGCTGAAAGATCTCCCGACCTTCGGCATCGACCTGGAAGGCGAGACGGTGACTCCCACCGGCGCCGCCTTGTTAAAAGCCCTGGGAAGCCACTTCGGTGATCAGCCGAGCATGACGATTGATAAAATCGGCTACGGGACGGGACAGAAAGAATTTCCCAGCCGTCCCAACCTTTTTCGCTTGTTCATCGGCGAAAGCGCCGCCAACTTGCCCCATGACGAGATGCTGGTCGTCGAAACCAACATCGACGACATGAACCCGCAACATTTCGATCATGTCATGGAGCGCCTGTTCGCCGCCGGCGCTCGGGATGTCTTTCTCACGCCGATTCAGATGAAGAAGAACCGCCCCGCGACGCTGCTCACCGTCATCTGTGAAACTTACCTGTGCGATCGGCTCGCCGCGATCATCTTACAGGAAACCAGCAGCATTGGGTTGCGATATTATCCAGTGAACAGAATCCTATTGAGGCGAGAATCAAAGAGCGTGAAAACTCGATTTGGCGAGGTCACCGTCAAGATCGTCACGCAACCCGACGGCACCAAGCGCGCCACACCCGAATACGATGACTTGAAACGCCTCGCAATGGCCAGACGCACTCCGCTCAAAAACATTCATGACGAAGTGATGAGGCATCTCAAGTAGCCAAGACTCCTTGAATCCACATCATGTCGGAAGATCCCATACCAACGCAAAACCCGATGGCGCGGCTGTCGCCTTGGGCCTCGCTGCGCTATCGCGACTACAGTCTGCTGTTCCTGCTTTCTCTGTGCGCCACCACGGCTCAGCAAATGCGCCAGACGCAGAACTTCTACCAAGTGTACGAGATTTCCGGATCGGCGTTTCAATTGGGTATTACTGGCGTTGCCCAGGGCGTACCGATCTTTGTCTTCGGTCTGTTCGGTGGCACACTCGCCGACTTCGTCGACCGCAAGAAACTAATATTGCTGACAACCTTGGGAAACCTCTTGGTCGCGGCCGCGCTCGGCGTATTGACGCTCACCGGACTGATCCAGGTCTGGCATATTCAAGCTGGTACGGCGATTACATCAGCGCTCAACATCGTGCTCAATCCGACGCGCATGTCGCTAATATCGTACCTGGTACCGCGCACGCATTTAACCAACGCGGTATCCCTCAACTCGGCGATTTCTCAAGGCTCGCATTTCATCGGCCCCATGCTCGGCGGTTTAAGCCTGGCATGGATGAGCACCGGCAATGCTTATCTATTCAACGCGCTTTTTTATCTGCCCGCCGTCTTCGCCATCGTCTCACTGACCATCCCCGCCAGCGCGAGGCCGAGCCGCGAGAAACTTGTCTTCGCCAGCCTGCTCGGCGGGGTAAAATTTCTCTTCTCGGAACCGGTAGTGCTCGCCATGGTGCTGCTCGACTTCGTCATCGTCGGCGTCGGTTATTATCGGCCGCTCTTGCCGATCTTCGCCAAAGACATTTTGCTCGTCGGTCCTGCTGGTTTTGGCATGCTGTCGTCAGCGCCGGCAGTCGGCGGCATGATCGGCACCCTCACGTTGCTGGTCATCCGCGACATAAGAAGAAAAGGGCTCCTCGCCCTTTGGTCGTTTCTCGCCTACGCTCTTGCGCTCGGCGCATTCGCCCTGTCGGTTAATCTTGGGATTTCACTCGTACTTCTCGGCGTCATGGGCATGGCGAACTCGCTCCAAGCAGTGATGCGCCAGACGTCATTTCACCTGCTCACGCCGCAAGCCGTTCGCGGCCGCGCTTTTGCCGTGTTTCACATGTTCTCTCAAGGCGCCAACAGCGTCGGCGCGACCGAAGTAGGATTTATGGCTGCGCTCATTGGCGCCCCCGGTTCATTGCTGTTCGGCTGTGCGGTCGGGACGGTATTAACTTTAGGCTATTGGATCGGCATGCCGAGACTCCGGAAATTCAGCGCAGACAATGTTACACAATAGTTGCGTCAAGACGCGACTGCGTAACAGCGATCACGAGTTAGGTCATCCCATGGAACCACTCAAAGTTTAGCGATCGAATGGAAGCAGATTGTTGAGCCGCGGCGATTCGCAAAGGCGAGCGATGACTGGAGAGCTGCCAAGCGAATCCAGGACACTTTTACCTGCGAACGTTTCTGAAACGATCATCAATGTAGAAAAGTGCGGATTGCCGGGCGAAGGCGACTGTCACCGCACTCGATGACAGTTATTTAGGCGCAAGGCCAATAGCCCGGGCCACCACGTTAATCGATGTCGTGAGTCGTCCGCGGCACCGATCCGTTTCGCTCGGTGCCCATGATTTCGTAAAACCGTTCTTGTGAGCGCATACTGTTCGCGCCTTCGGTGCGCATCCGGACCGAACTGCCGTCGGACTGAATGCGCCAGCCTTTCACAGTATCGGCCAGCTGTATTTCTAAAATCTCCTTAAGTTTTGCCTGGTGCTGCCCATCAAGCACCGGGAAGGCAATTTCGACTCGACGATCGAAATTGCGCTGCATCCAGTCGGCCGATGCTAGCAGATACTCCGGCTTGCCGTGGTTCTGGAAATAGAAGATGCGCGCGTGCTCGAGGTAGCGGTCAATAATCGAGAACACGCGAATACGTTCCGATATTCCCGGCAGACCGGGCCGTAGACTGCACATCCCCCTAACGATCAAATCGATTTCGACGCCCGCTTGACTCGCAAGGTAGAGTTCTTCGATCACCGATGGATCGACCAAACTGTTTATCTTGGCGATAATCCGCGCTGGATGTCCAGCCCGCGCGTGTTCCGCTTCGCGCCGAATGCTGGTAATGAAGTTCTCCCGCAGGCCGATTGGCGCCAACATCAAGTGATTAAATTTTTGCGGTCGAGTGTATCCGGTCAACAGGTTGAATAGCTCGGTCAAGTCTTGACCGAACGTCTCGCGGCAAGTGAACA
>DASSGE010000476.1:0-3319 GCA_035693605.1 Binatia bacterium | reverse complement strand
CGCGCCGCAGATTCCCTCCGATTGAAACTTGAACTTTTGAACCCTCGAACGTTTTCGTCTCCCATCCGATAGATTTCGCCACCTCGTCAATGCACTCTTTCAAACCGACCGCGCGCAGCGTCTCTTCGGTAACGAATTTGTCGCCCTCGTTGTAGCCGTTCTGCTTGCGTAGCTCGACAGGGTCGATCTTGAGCGCCGCAGCAATGATGTCCATCTGCGACTCCACGGCCCAGGCGGACTGCGACACACCGAAGCCGCGGAACGCGCCGGCCGGCGGTTTGTTGGTGTAGACGGAGTAGGAATCGATTTTCAAGTTGGGAATCTTATACGGCCCGGCTGCCGTGTAGCCGGATTTTTTCGCCACCCGCGGGCCGATCTCGGCATAGGCGCCGGTGTCGAGATGAATCTCGCACTCGCGCGCGATCAGCGTGCCGTCCTTCCTGACACCGGTCTTCATGCGAATCACCGCCGCGTGTTTGGTGATCGTGTAAAACACTTCTTCTCGCGAGAGCACCAGCCGCACCGGCCGGCCTGCTTTCTGCGACAACGCCACGGTAATCGGCTCGACCTTGGGATAGACTTTGCCGCCGTAGCCGCCGCCGAGATACGGCACGATCACCCGCACCTTTGCCACTGGGACCTTGAAAATATTGGCCAACTGGGTGCGCACGACGAACGGATTCTGCGTCGTCGCCCAGACAGTGATCCGTCCGCCCGGCTCCACCGACGCGATACACGCGTGGGTTTCGAGAAAACTATGCTGCGTCGCCGGCAGCGTGAAGGTATCTTCGAAAACTTGATCCGCTTCGGCGAAGCCTTTATCGATGTCGCCGCGGTTGAGCCGGAAGTGGGTGCACAGGTTAGTCCCTTCGATCGGTTTGATCTCGGCCAGATCGGCGAAACCGGAAGTCGGCAGCTTGACCGAATCATGCACCAACATCGCGCCGGATTTGAGCGCCTCGTCGATGTTGAGAACCGCCGGCAGTTCCTCATAATCGACTTCGATCAATTTCACAGCCGCTTCGGCGGCATCGATCGTCAACGCCGCCACCGCCGCCACCGGATCGCCGACATGACGCACTTTTTCGGTCGCGACGATCGTCTGATCTTTGAACACCGGACCGTAAAACGGTTCGATGCCTTCATCGTGCAATATGTCGTCGCGCGTCAGCACCGCCATCACGCCGGGAACTTTCTCGGCCTTGGACGCATCGATGCGGTTGATGCGCGCATGCGGATACGGGCTGCGTAAAATCTTGCCGTGCAACATACCCGGCATAGTCATGTCGGCCAGATACTGCGCCCGCCCGGTCACCTTGGTCTCGTAGTCCAACCGGCGAAAGGTTTTGCCGATGTCTGCTAGTTCCATTTAGCGCCTCGTATGCTGTGCGCAACGCGCGTCGTTCGTGTTCGTCCAATCACGAGCACGAGCCACGATCACGATCCTCTCACGACATTCTTAACCGCTTGGACAATCTCCTGATAACAGCCGCATCGGCAGAAATTCCCCGCTAAGTAATCGCGAATCTGCGTTTCCGTAGGCTCCGGACATTCGTCGAGCAATGCCTTAGCTGTGAGAATAAATCCGGAAGTGCAGTAACCACACTGCAAAGCGCCAAACTCCATGAACGCTTCCTGAAGCGGATGGAGTTTGTCCTTGCGGTTTAACCCTTCGATAGTCTCAATCGCACAGCCGTCCGCGTCCACGGCTAGCATTGAACAAGCGCTCACCGGCTTGCCATCGACCAACAACGTGCACGCACCGCAGACTTGAATGTCGCATCCGAGCTTCGCGCCGGTCAGCCCAAACTGCTCCCGTACCAATTCCAATAACGTCGTGCGCGCCTCGACTTCCACGCTGCGCTCGCTGCCGTTAACTTTGGTTGAAATCGCTTTCTTCATAGTAGCAGAATCAATTCTGCAACGAACGCTCATGCGCTTTTAGCGCCGCCCGCCGCACCAGCGTCTTCACAATTGCCCGCTTATACTGTTCCGAACCGCGCAAATCGCTGGTCGGAGTGCACTCTTGCGACGCGATGCTGCCGGCTTCCTGGACCAGCTCCGGGGTCATTTTTTTGCCTGTGAGTAACGTCTCGGCCCGGCGCGCGCGCACGGGCGTGGCACCGACGCAGCCGAGCACAATCCGCGCGGTTTCTGTTGTGCCATTGGCATTCAATGTCACCCGCACCGCGACCCCGGCCGCTGGCTTATCGACGACCGAGCTGCTGGAAAAGCGAATGTAATCGATGCCCGAGCGCGGCGGCAGCGGCGGCAGCACAACCTGGGCAAGTATCTCGTCTTCGGCTAAGCTGGTTGTGTAAAAGTCAAGAAATAGTTCTTCGACCGCGAGCGTCCGCTGCGCGTTGGCTCCAGCTATTTTCACCTTGCCATCCAAAGCGATAAATATTTGCGCCAGATCCGTTAACGGCTCGCCGGAAGCTAGATTGCCGCCCACCGTGCCCATGTTGCGCACGCGAATGTTGGCGACTTCCCGCTCAGCCTCACACAGCACCGGAAATTTTTCTCGCACCAACGCCGAAGTTTCGATCTCACGATGAGTTACCAAGGCGCCGATGGTCAAGCCGATGGCGTCGTCGTAGCCGACGCCTTGGAGCTCAGCAATCTTCTTTATGTTCACCAACGACTTCGGCTCCAACAACCCTTGCTTCATGAGAATGGTGAGATGGGCACCGCCGGCAAAGACTTTCGCGTCACCACCATGCTGCCTGAGCAGCGCACAGGCCTCGGCGACGGTTTTGGGCTCGAGATAATCGAAGTTTTTCATGTTTGTCGGGGTTTCTCCCGCCAAGGCGCTAAGGCATAAAGGTAAGAAGAGTAATTCCCATTTTCCGAACTTGACGTCTCTGCGCCTTTGCGGGAAACCGCTTTCCGAAACCTAAATATATTTTACCTTATCGACGCCGGGGATCTCGACCTTTTCGAAACGCCAGTGATCCTTCAACGGCGCAGTGGCGTCGATACCCATGCCGGCGGTCACCCGCGCTTCTGGGCAGGACGGATCGAGCGTCGAGCAGGCGATGCGCGGGACGACAATCAGGTCTTTGTCCGCCTGAAAGCGCGTCGCCATCGCCCAGTCGACCTGCATCGGGTCGAAGGGATCGATGTCGTCGTCAACGACTATGATTTGCTTCAAACCGATGCCCATCGATAACAAAGCCAGGATCACAGTGCGCCCTTCATTCTCCGCTCGCTTCTTGATCGACACCACGACGTGATGGCGGAAAGTGCCGCCCGGCGTCATATTGACCGCTTTGACTTCCGGCACTATCTTTTTCACTTCCCGATAAACCACCGCGGC
>DASSGE010000475.1:0-3246 GCA_035693605.1 Binatia bacterium | reverse complement strand
TTAACTTCGCGTATCACATCCGCCGGTTCGATACCCACGAGATCGGCCGGACTTCCCGGCTGCACCTCGACAACCAGTACGCCTTTGGCCGAGTTTAGGCCTAAACGCCGCGCTGCCTCCGGCGTAATGCGCTGGACTCGCAATCCGAGTTCGGCGTCGCGCGCCTCGGCTTGTTGGTTGAGGTCGGCTTCATCGGAAAGTTCGCCGATGCGCACGCTAATAATTTGCTCTTTTTTCTCGCGCAGGATTTTTAACGAGACTTTTTGTCCCGGTGGGATATCGGCAATCACGCCGGGAAATTCACTACTCCTGGGCACCGGCTTGCCATTAAACTCGACGATCACATCGCCGGTCTTAACGCCGGCCTCAGCGGCGGGGCTCTTATCGGCAACTTCAGTGACAATGGCGAAATCGGCGGGGAGTCGGGATGTTGCCGGCGACGCTACCTGGCTGGCACTGATATCCTGGGCGCGCACGCCCAGCCAGCCGCGCACCACCTTGCCGTTTTTGCGCAGCTGATCCAAAACTTTTTTCGCCAGATCTATGGGGATCGCGAAGCCAATGCCGACGTTGCCACCGGATTGACTAAAAATTGCGGTATTCACACCGATGACTTCTCCGTCGGCGCTGATCAGCGGTCCGCCGCTATTACCCGGATTGATCGAGGCGTCCGTCTGAATGAAGCTATCGTACGGACCGGCACCGATCACTCGCCCCTTGGCGCTGACGATTCCCGCGGTGACGGTATGTTCGAGACCGAACGGATTACCGATCGCCATTACCCAATCGCCCACTTCCAATTGACTCGAATTGCCGAGTTTGGCAAACGGCAGATTACCGCCCGAGCGGCGAATCTTGATCAAAGCTAGATCGGTGCGATCGTCCTTGCCGACCAAGCGCGCTTCATGCTCGGTCTGGTCCGATAATTTGACTTTGATCGTATCGGCGCTGCGCACGACATGATAACTGGTGAGAATTTCGCCATCCCGGCTGATGAGAATTCCCGAGCCTAAACTGCGCGAGTTATTCTCCCGCGGCGCCGATTCGCCGAAAAACCGGTTGAAAAAATCTTCGATGGGATCGTTGGAGCCGGAGCGCGACGACCGCTGCGTTTGAGTCGAAATGTTGACCACCGCTGGCATGGTCTTTTTGGCAATGCTGGCAAACGAAGGCGGACGACTACCCTCCAGTGCCGCCAAATTAGCCGCCTGTACTGCGCCACACGGCTGAATGGCGAGCCAAATCACGTAGGTTAGTAGACTGAATGCTACTAAGCGGTGCAACGCCGATCGATAGTGTGTAACCATAAGCGAGTAATACTGATTGCTACGATTCCGCCAACACCATAGCAAATTTCCGACCGGCGTTGAAATCGGCGCATAAACGTCGGCGTCATTGCAAATAACCAGCTCAGTGACTATGAAGGAACCATTCGCCAAGATCGAAAGCATCCATGAAACCCGCTCCCCTCGATTACGATACCGTGCGCGAAATGCTGCGCACTGCGACACCCGACCGTGTCCTGCGCTTCATCGGCAAAAGCCATCCGGCCGACATCGCGTTGCTGTTCAAAGGGCTCGATTCAGCTGAAGTGCGCCAGCTGTTTGACGTGCTGTTCTCATCGCGCCGTGCGGCCAAGACCCTCAAAGAGCTGCCGCCCGAATTATTACCCGATATTCTTGCCTTGATCGACGATGAGAAGGTCGGACGACTGATCGTCCGCGCTGACCCGGACGACGCGGTCACTTTCATCGACAGCCTGTCGGAAGAGCGCCGCGAAAGCGTGCTTGCTCTGCTCGACCCCGAACGCCGGGCTGCGGTGCGGGAAATTATCAATTACCCCGACGGGACGGTGGGACGCCTGATGACCACCGACTTTATGGCGCTGGCACCCGACGCAACCGCCCAAGGGGCCATCGATAAGATCCGTGAGCGCGGCGAATTGGAAAGCTTTTTTTATCTCTACGTCGTGGAAAACGATGGCAAACTGGTCGGCGTGGTGCCGATCCGAAATCTGGTAATCGCGCCGCCCGCGCGGAAATTGCGCGACATGATGATCGCCGATCCGATCAAGGCCGATGTCTTCATGGATCAGGAAGATGCCGCGCGCATCGTCGCCAAATACGAGCTGTTAGCCCTACCCATCGTTGACGAGGGCGGCCGTTTGGAAGGCATTATCACCGTCGACGATGTCATCGATATCATCAAGGAAGAAAGCACCGAGGACATGTATAAGATGGTCGGCTTGGCCGAGGAAGACCGTGTCTTCACCCCGGTGTCGCGCTCGGTGAGAATGCGCCTGCCCTGGACCATCCTCAATCTTTTGACGGCGACGTTGGCGGCATCAATCGTCGGCCTGTTCGAAGGCACGCTCCATGAAATCGTCGCTCTGGTGACATTCATGCCGGTGGTCGCCGGCGTCGGCGGCAACGGCGCCACTCAGACCGCAACGGTAATCATCCGCGCGATCGCCCTCGGGGAGCTGGAGTTTTCCTCGGCGTGGAAAGCGATTGTCAAACAAGTGTCGGTCAACATCTGCATCGCCGTCGCCGCTGGCGCGATGATCGCGCTGGCGGCCGGATTATGGAAGAGCAATCCGTATCTAGGACTAGTTCTCGCCGGCGCGATGTTATTGAATCTCGGGTTGATGGCGGGCTTTGCAGGTGCGGTGATACCCTTATTGCTGAAAGCACTAAAACTAGATCCGGCACTGGGGTCCGGAATCATCGTTACTGGACTCACCGACGCGTTTGGGTTTCTCTCGTTCCTCGGGCTCGCGACAATGTTTCGAAGTTATTTGGTCTAGCTTGCCTTCTCGGCAATTACGCCGACCGCCTTAGGCGATTTTTGCAGCAAGAACAAGACACCGCCGACTAAGCTATCGAGAGCCACGATCAAGAACAGCAAAAGCCCAAAGGCGATGCCCTTTTCGCTGCCGATGCCGATCACGGCAAGCAGATAGATGTAACCTCCTTCGCGCAGCCCCAAGCCATTCAAACTCACCGGGATCGCGGCAAAAGTACCGACCAAAGGATAGACGATCAGACAAAATGAATACGGCACGTCGAGACCCAGCGCGCGGCCCATCACTAGATGCATTCCAGCTTGAATCAAATGCACCATCAGGGATAGCACTGCCGCTACCGCCAGCGCGCGCCATTGGGTGCGATAACTGCGCAGGGCTAAACGGATTTTGACCACTGTCGGATGACCGTCCTCGGGCAACAGGCGCCGCACCAACGGCAG
>DASSGE010000474.1:0-9404 GCA_035693605.1 Binatia bacterium | reverse complement strand
TGTCTGTTGTCATTGTCTATGCCGCCTCATCGGTTTGGCGCCGCCGAATTCATTCGGTCTTAGCTGCTCGATTTTCACCCTTGAGCGCCGATTCCATGGTGTGCCAGGCAAGACTAGCGCATTTTACCCGGGCGGGAAACTTACACACACCCGAAAGTATCGCTAACTTACCGATCGGCTGACCGCCGCCTTCACTAGCCGGCCGACCGGTAAGCATGAGATGGACGTTTTCAAACAGTTCGTGCGCCGCACTCTCGGGCTTCCCCTTAAGTTCGGTAGTCATCATCGAGGCTGACGCCTTGGATATGGCGCAGCCGGAGCCTTGAAAACTAATGTCCTTGATGACACCGTCGTCCACCTGGAGAAACACAGTCACCTGATCACCGCACAATGGATTGTAACCCTCGGCGCGGCGATTCGCACCGGCCATAGCGCGAAAATTCCTCGGGCTCTTATTATGGTCAAGAATAACTTCTTGATAGAGATCGTCGAGTTCCGACATTAGCCAAACACCTTCAAGACGCGCTCGATGGCGCGCACCAATAGGTCGACTTCTTCGACGGTATTATATAACGCAAATGACGCCCGTGCCGTCGCCGGCACGCCGAAGCGCTGCATCACCGGCATGGCACAATGGTGGCCGGCCCGCACCGCCACGCCTTCCTGATCCAGGATCGTCCCGACATCATGAGCATGCACATGATCGAAAACAAACGAAAGCACGCCGGCCTTTTCCTTGGCCGTGCCGATAATGCGCAGTGCCGGAATTTGCTCGAGCGCTGCGGTGGCATAGCGCAGCAATTGATCTTCATGGGCCGCCACCGCCGGCCAATCGAGCGCGCGCAAATAATCGACCGCCGCGCCTAACGCAATACCGTCGGCGATATTCGGCGTCCCAGCTTCAAACTTGTACGGCAGCACATTGTAGTGAGTCTTTTCGAAGGTCACCAAGCTGATCATGTCGCCGCCGCCCTGATACGGCGGCATTTTTTCCAAGAGTTCGGCGCGGCCATACAATACCCCAACGCCGGTCGGCCCAAACATTTTGTGACCGGAGAAGGCATAAAAATCGCAGTCCAAATCCTCGACGTCTACTTGCAAATGCGGTACTGCCTGGGCGCCGTCGAGCAGCACCGGTACACCGCGGCCATGGGCCAAAGCGACGATCTGTTTCACCGGCACCACCGTGCCAAGTGCATTGGACACATGGGTCACCGAAACGAATTTGGTCTTATCCGTGAGCAAGCGCTCGTATTCGTCCATGACGATCTCGCCGTCATGGTTGATGGGAATCACGCGCAGCTTGGCCCCGACCTGCGCGCAAAGCATCTGCCACGGTACGATATTGGAGTGATGCTCCATTGCCGAAACAATTATCTCATCCCCGGCTTTCAAGAATGTTCGCCCGTAACTCTGCGCCACCAGGTTAATTGCCTCGGTGGTGCCGCGCACGAAGATAATCTCCTGATCCGAGCGGGCGTTGATAAAACCGCGGAGCTTGCCGCGCGCCGCCTCGTAGGCCGCCGTCGCGCGTTCGCTCAACTGGTGCACGCCGCGGTGGATATTGGAATTTTCCGCTCGGTAGTAATGGTCGATGGCTTCGATAACGCACAACGGCTTTTGACTGGTGGCGCCGTTATCGAAATAGACCAACGGCTTGCCGTGGACTTTCTGACTGAGTATCGGAAAGTCTTGCCGCACCCGGGCGACATCGAACTTGGTTGGCGCGTCGATTTTGACGCTTTTCTGCGACACCGCTTTCATGAATCTATCACCATGCTCCGAATCGTCCGACCAGATAATCGTCCAAGCGCCGGCGCAGGTTTTCGATACCGAGCCGCTGCACGACATCGCTGGCAAAGGCAAAGCTCAATAAACTCCGCGCCGCGGCTGGATCCAAACCGCGCGAGCGCAAATAAAAGAGCGCATCGGCGTCGAGCTGACCAATGGTGGAGCCATGGCTGCACTTGACGTCGTCGGCATGGATTTCTAACTGCGGCTTGCTGTCAATCACCGCGTTCTCGGAGAGTAATAAGTTCTTGTTCGTTTGGCGCGCATTCGATTTCTGCGCATCTTTATGAACGACAATCTTGCCATTAAAAACACCATGGGCCGAGCCGCCAAGCAAGCCTTTGTACAACTCCAAGCTCGATGCCTTCGGACTGACATGCTCGATCAACGTGTAATTGTCGATATGTTGATTGCCGTCGCCGAGGTAGAGACCGTTGAGCACGCATTCGGCGTCCTCGCCATTTAACAGCACCCGCACATTATTTCGCACTAAAGAGCCGCTTAGGGTCATCGCATGGGCGGTCAAATGACAGCCGCGCGCCAAGTTCGCTGCCAAAGTTCCGACGTGAAAGCCCTTGTCGCTTTCTTGTTGCAAGCGAAAATGCTCGACGACTGAGTCCGCGCCCCCGACCAGTTCGGTGACCGCGTTACAAAAATAGGTCTTGCCACTGACGCCGACAAAACTCTCGACGATCTTGGCTTCGCTGCCGGCGCCAAGCAACAGCAGGATGCGTGGGTGCGAAATCACCGGCCGGGTCATTGACGTGGAAGCGAACAGCAAATAAACGGGTCGCTCAAGCCGGCAACCCGGCGCCAACTCAACCACCGCGCCTTCGCCAATAAACGCAGTATTAAGCGCAACAAAGTGTTGCTGTTCAGTACTCGCGTGGCGGCCCAGCTCCCGCGCCACCACCGGATCATTTTGTTTGATGAAATCGGCCAATGAGCCCAGTCGCAGCCCCGTCGGTAGATCGCCAGTGCGTGAAAGCGCCGCTACATAAATACCGTTTACAAATACCAAGCACGGCGCATCGGTTTCGACCAGCGCTTGAGCGAATAGCTCGGTGCCGCCGACCGATTGAGCTTCGCCATTGGCCTGGACATACGACTGAGCCGCGATGGGCTCGACATTGGTATATTTCCAATCTTCGTTTTTAAGCGTTGGAAAACCGATCCCGCCGAATGTAGCGATGCCCCCCTGGCGCAACTTTTCAAGCCATGCTGGACCTGATAATACGCCGGCAGCGCGTATTTCTTTGAATGCCTCCAGGTAGGGTTGTTTGCTTTCGCTAGTGAGCATGGTGGTAAAAAGGAGAGGACAAAATTATTGCAGCGCCGCTACTTCACTCTTGATCCAGTCGTAACCTTTTCTTTCGAGTTCCAGCGCCAGTTCTTTGGTGCCCGATTTGACGATCCGGCCATTGTGAAGAACATGAACGAAATCGGGCACGATATAGTCGAGCAGGCGCTGATAATGTGTGATCACGATCATCGCACGGTTGGAGCTGCGCAACGCGTTGACGCCGCCGGCGATCACCCGGAGCGCGTCGATATCCAGCCCCGAATCGGTTTCATCCAATACCGCGAGCGTTGGATCGAGGACGGCCATTTGCAGAATTTCGTTTCGCTTCTTCTCGCCGCCGGAAAAACCTTCGTTGAGGGGCCGATTGAGCAGCGTTTGGCTCATCTCTACCAAACTCATTTTGTCTTTAATCAAAGCCAGAAATTCCATGGCGTCGAGTTCGTCGAGCCCGCGGTGCTTGCGCACGGCATTGAGTGCCGCTTTGAGAAAGTACGTCGTGCTGACACCGGGGATTTCGATGGGATACTGAAACGCCAAAAAAATTCCTTCTCGCGCACGGATTTCCGGTGCCATCGCGAGCAGATCTTTACCCTGATAGGTGACCGTACCGCAGGTAACGTGGTAATTTTCCCGTCCCGATAAAACATGCGCCAACGTGCTCTTGCCCGAACCATTCGGTCCCATGATCGCATGCACCTCGCCCGAGGCGACATGCAGGTCAATACCGCGCAAGATCTCCTTGTCACCGACTTTGGCGTGTAAATTTTTGATATCTAACATCCGCTATCCTTCCAATTGACCAACTAACCGGCTCGCTGCATTGGCGTTTTAGTCAGCCGCCCTTTCATCCCCTGACGATCGGCGATATCGGCGATGGTTACGCCAGCGAGAAAGTTGGCAAGCACCGATTGCGCCTCTTCCCAAACGGATTTTTGCGTACAGACAGCGCAATAAGAACAGTAACTCGCCCCCCGTTCCAGGCACTCCATTAATACCAACGGCCGCTCAACCGTTTCATAAATGTCTTTGATGGTAATCGCCGCAGCCTTTTTCGCCAGAGTGAAGCCGCCCTTGGAACCGATATGTGATTGTACTAACCCACCGGCGACTAAGTCCTTCATGATCTTCGAAAGATAAAAGGACGGAACGTCCTGGCTCTTCTCAATATCCGCCCGGCTGACAATAGTCCCGCTTGGTTGCCCTGCCAAAAACGACAATGCGCGCACCGCATAATCGACACGGCGCCCAACGTTCATCAACGAACTGCGTTCGCTTTTTGTTTTCGCGCGTTCCACGACTTTAAATATAGACTCCTTAGGTCTACTATGTCAAGGTAACCGCCGGAAGTGACTCCGATACCTGAGCGCGCCGCTCATTGACCAACACCATGATCACCCTTCGGCGCGCCACTACTCTTTATTCACGCCGTGCGTCCATGCTAGAAAGCTGCCCATGGCGATTCTCAAAGTGACACGTTTAGGACATCCGGTGTTGCGTAAAGTCACCGAAAATATTTCCGTCAAAGAACTCAAAACCGCAACGATGCAGAGATTTATCGATGACATGGTCGAAACCATGAAAGAGTACGATGGCGTCGGCTTGGCCGCGGATCAGGTATTTACATCCAAACAAGTCGCTGTTCTCGAGGTCGCCGACAATCCGCGCTATCCCAACAAAGGTAAAGTGCCGCTCACCGTCTTGGTAAATCCTAAAATAACCCCGCTATCCGACGAGACGGAAGAAGACTGGGAAGGTTGCCTCAGCATCCCAGAACTGCGCGGCACCGTCCCCCGCTATAAACGTATCCATGTCACCGCACTCGATCGCGACGGCAATAAACTTGATTTCGTCGCCAAGGACTTCCACGCCCGGGTAATCCAGCATGAATACGACCACCTCAACGGCAAAGTCTATCTTGACCGCATGCGGGATTTGTCGACGTTGACGTTCCTGCAGGAATTCTCGCGCTACTGGCTAAACAAGTGAGCGCAGCGCCTGCGCCACCGGCGAAGTCATTCTCGGAGGTTAACGCAAAACTCCGAATCACTCCCAGGGCGGTCTTTCGATAGTCGGCTAATCGCTGCAGGGCCGTTATTGAGACACAGTCCGCGGTCGAATACTTTTTATACCATCCGGATCCGCCTGGATTCCCGCTTGCAACATCGACGAAGGACGGATGGGGAATGTGAATTAGTGCAACGCGGCAAGCCGCGCAGAATAAAGCGGCACAGACTGAAACACTATTGCCGAATTCCCGCTAAATCCAAAAGAAATACATAACTGAACGCGGTCTCTTGATGGCGGCGAAACCGTCCCGAGGCGCCACCGTGGCCGGCGTCCATATTGGTTTTGAGCAAAACGGGATTATTGCCGATCTTGAGCTCGCGCAGTTTAGCCACCCACTTGGCCGGTTCCCAGTACTGTACTTGAGAATCGTGGAGACCGCCGGTGATCAACATAGCGGGATAATTTTTTCGCTCAACATGATCATAGGGCGAATACGACAACATGTAATCGTAAAATTCTTTCTTATTGGGATCGCCCCACTCGTCATACTCGCCGGTGGTCAAAGGGATCGAGGGGTCGAGCATAGTCGTCACAACGTCAACGAATGGCACTTCGGCGACGATCCCCTTAAACAAATCCGGTCGCAAATTGCTCACCGCACCCATCAGCAAACCGCCGGCGCTTCTGCCCATGGCGAACAGTTTATCCTGCTTGGTAAACCGTTGCTGAATCAGATACTCGGCACAGGCGATGAAATCGGTGAAGGTGTTTTTCTTTTTTAGCAGTTTGCCGTCGTCGTACCACTGCCGCCCGAGCTCTTGGCCGCCGCGAATATGCGCAATCGCAAAAACGAAACCGCGATCCACCAGACTCAAGCGCGGCGAGGCAAATGCGGCATCGATGCTCGCACCGTAGGAGCCGTAGCCGTATAGCAGCGTCGGGTTCATGCCATCCTTCATCAACCCTTTGCGGTAGAGCAGCGACAGAGGGATTTCCGTGCCGTCGCTTGCCGGCGCATAAAGACGTTCGGTGACATAATCGTCCGCATTGAAACCGCCTAGTACTTCTTCTTGCTTTAATAATTTGCGCTCGCGGCTTGACATATCATAGTCGTAAACCGCCTGAGGCGTTTTCATGGAAGTATAGTCGAAGCGGACGATGTTGGTATTGATCTCCATATTAGCGCCGAGATGGGCGCGATATGCCGGCTCGGCAAACTCCAAGTAATGCGCGTCCGTGCCGGACCAGGGCACGACGCGGATCTGCGTCAGGCCGCGAGCCCGTTCCTCGAGCACCAAATAATCCTTGAATAAATCAAAATCGCCGAGATAAACATCGTCACGATGAGCGATGATCTCGCGCCAGTGCGCGCGCCCCGGCTGTGCCACCGGTGTGCTCATCAAGCGAAAATTCTTTGCCCGATCGTTGGTGCGGATGAGGAACCGCTCGTCGATATGATCGACTTGATACTCATGACCGCGCGCACGCCGGAGAAAGACTTTGAACTCACCGCCCGGCCGATCGGCTTCGAGGTAGCGATACTCATGAGTGATGGTTTGCGCCGACACCAGCATCAGGTACTTCTTCGATTTAGTTTTGAAGATATATACGCCGAAAGTTTCGTCATCTTCCTGATAAACCAGTTTATCGGTCGCCGGATCGGTGCCGACGACATGACGCCAGATCTGATGTTGGCGCAACGTCGTCTCGTCCTGTTTACCGTAAAAAAGCGTTCGGTTGTCATTGCCCCATGCAAGATTTTCCGTCACGTTTGGAATTACATCCGGCAGCATAGTGCCTGTGGAAAGGTTCTTAAGATACGTAGTGTGGATTCGCCGTCCCTGAGTGTCGATGGCATACGCGAGCAGATCCTGCCCCGAGCTAACCGCCGAACCACCGATGGAAAAGAACTCATGGCCGGTCGCTAATACGTTGCCGTCGAGCATCACCTGCTCGGCGCCGTCCACTGAACCCAGCTTGCGGCAATAAATTGGATATTCTTTGCCCGTCTCGAAGCGAGTGTAATAAAAGTAATCGTCTCTTTTGTAGGGCACCGATAAATCACTCTGCTTGATCCGGCCTTTGATTTCTTCGAATAGTTTCTTCTCGAACTCCTGAGTATGCGCCATCGTCTTGGCGGCAAAATCGTTTTCCTCAGTCAAATAGCGAATAACCTCCGGGTTGTCGCGCTGGCGCAGCCAATAATAGTCGTCCACGCGCACATGGCCATGGGTTTCTAACCGGGTTGGGATTTTCTTGACCATCAATCAACGCCTCCGTCACGCCTTCGATTGGCGGAAGAGAATCTTAAAAAATTTCCCACGACAGCGCTAGTCGCGGGAACTGGGTTCCTATCCTCGACATACCGGCGACGGCCGCAATCCAGGTTCATTCCGGTCCGGCGAATCGAGACTGGACGCGGTCGCCAACCGGCATGGCGATGTAAAGCTCGCCGACTTAGCCCGCCAACGGCGGCGGCAAAATCCAGTAATCAAAATTAACTTTCGTTTGACTGCCAGCTACGGCAGTCCTACAAGAAGTCCAGCGAAGCTGGAATCGACAAGGCGGCAAATCACCATGGCGATCATCGACGCCGACGCTCATGTCATCGAAACCGAACAAACCTGGGAGTTCATGTTGGAAGAAGAGCGGCGCTTCGCCCCCGAAGTGTTGATCTCAAAAAACACCGGCATCCAATTCTGGCGCGTCGATGACCGCGTCATCGCCAACTCCAACTTGGGCCTCAACGTCCCCGAAGGTTCCCGCGATATGACCGACGTCTCTGCCCGTCTGGCGCATATGGACGCCTTGAAGATCGACATTCAGGTACTCTATCCGACTCTGTTCCTGCGACCGGTGACGGCGCGCACCGAGGTGGAACTGGCGCTCTATCGCGGTTACAACCGCTGGCTCGCGCAAATCTGGCAGCGCAGCAATAACCGATTGCGCTGGATCGTGCTGCCGCCGCTGCGTTCGATGGATAAAGCGATTGAGGAAATCAATTTTGGCAAAAGCCATGGTGCTTGCGGTGTCTTCATGCGCGGTCATGAAAACGAATGGCTGCTCTCCGATGCGGCGCTGTTTCCACTTTATCGAGAAGCCGAACGGCTCGATCTGCCGATCTGCGTACACGCCGGCACCGGCAATTTCGCCTATTACGATCAGTACGGCCAGGATGTTTTCTCACGGTTCAAACTGCCGTCGGTGGGCGCGTTCAATAATTTAATCTACCAGGGCGTGCCGGCCAGGTTTCCCAAACTGCGCTGGTCTTTTGTCGAGACGACTTCGCAATGGCTGCCCTACGCTGTCAACGATTTAGTCATCCGCACCAATGCGGAACGCGACTTCCAGCGCAGGTACGCCGGCCATGTGCTCACCCGAGCTCGCCCCAAAGAGCGAAGTATCGACGCCGCCACGGTCCTGCGCGACAACCGCGTCTACGTCGCCTGCCAGACCACCGACGATCTTTCTTATATCGTCGACTGTGTCGGCGAAGACCATATCACCGTCGGCACCGACTACGGCCACGCCGATTATTCCAACGACATCGAGGCGATCCAAACTTTGGCAGAAGGAGGCAAGATCGGCGCAGCATTTGCCCGCAAGATTCTCGACGACAATCCGAGAAAACTCTACGGGCTGTAGCTCAGGATCGAGGATTACTCACAGAGAGAAGTCGATAGAATCTCCGCTAACTCGGCGTCTGCGTTGAATTTCTCTCGATCATTCACAGCGCCAATACGCGCGCAGCATTCCCACCCAATATCAAGGCGCGCCCAGCATCATCGATATCAAGCTGCATGACTTTGTTCACCGGGTCGAAGTCGCCCATCGCCATCGGATAATCGGTGCCGATCACGACTCGGTCGGCGCCCACCACATGCACGAGATAATCCAGCGCCGCCACCGAATGGACGATGCTGTCGAAGTACATCCGTTTCAAGTAGTCGGAAGGTTTTCGCGGCAATTGTTTCTGCAGATCCGCTCGCAGTCCGTAGGAATGATCCAAGCGCCAGACGTTGAACGCCAGCAGGCCGCCGCCGTGGGACAGACATAAACGCAGGTTGGGATACTTTTCGAACATGCCTTTGAGAATCATCCGCTCGACCATCATCGTGGTGCGGAAGGTGAACTGGAGAACGTTGCCAAGAATCGGCGACAGCGGATCGTCCGCATCGAGCCCGCCTTCGAGAGGATGGACGAACAGCAAAAGCTCCAACTCCTGGGCAGCCTGAAAGAACGGCTCGAAACTCGGATCGTCGAGCGGCTTGTCACCCACCGCGTTGCCTATCTCCAGCCCTTT
>DASSGE010000473.1:0-3668 GCA_035693605.1 Binatia bacterium | reverse complement strand
ACGGCCTGTTACCTGACATCGCTATGCCTTCGCCGCAGTCATTCACGGCGCGCCGGAAGGAGACTGGCGTTTCTTGGATTGACGGTCTCAGCGCTTTCCGCCTATCTCGGTGGACACCTTGTCTATAAGAAAAGACTCGGTGTCGATCATACCGCCGACTATGCACCGCCTGATAATTTTATACCGGTCTTGGCCGAAACCGCTCTACCCGAAAACGAATTGAAACGCGTTAACGCCGATGGCATGCCCGTCCTGCTCGTGCGCAAAGGGCAGCGTATCTACGCCATCGCTGAAACCTGCGCCCACCTCGGCGGACCGCTATCAGAGGGAAAGTTGGAAGGCGCTTCCGTGAGGTGTCCCTGGCACGGGTCAAGCTATTCACTGGAAGACGGCCGCGTGCTCGAAGGACCATCGGTGCATGCTCAACCGGTTTTGCAAGTCCGGGTACGCGACGGTCAAATCGAGGTGTGTAAGTCGCACGACTGATTTGCGCGAGGTCGAGGGAAATGCTCAAGCCGAACCGGTTTTCGTGCTGCAAATGCAAAATAGCAAGGCAGGCAAGCGGCCATCGCTCTATGCGCACGATCCGTCTTGATGGGTCGAGCTGCCGGATCCCATGAAGATCGCTCAGATCACGAGTGTCTATATTTCCGTCCCGCCGAAAACCTACGGCGGAACCGAATGGATCGTCCATTATCTGTGCCGGGATCTCAGGCGGCGGGGTCACCAGGTCGAACTGTTTGCTTCCGGCGATTCCCAAGTCGACTGCACACTCCACGCGGTGCTGCCGGTAGCCAGTCAGGACGATCCCCGTTCAACCTTTTACCTGGAAAAGGAATTCGAGGCGCGCAATACCTGGAATCTTTATCGCCAGGGCGGACGGTTCGATGTGATTCACGCTCATTGGACAACGATGGCGCCTTATTTTTCCAGTTTTACGACCACACCGACGCTGATCACCTACGCCTATATCGAGAGAGCACTGCACGAGTATTATAAAAATCATTTTCCGCGCTGCTTTCCGGTGTGCGTGAGCCAGGCTCAAGCGAAAATGTTGGGCGATGAATCGATACCCGTCGTCTACAACGGCGTGGATGTCGACGCTATTCCGTTCAGCGACGAGCCCGAAGATTTTTTCCTAATCGCCGGCCGGATGGTGCCCGAAAAAGGCATCGCCGACGCGATACGCATTGCCACGAAAAATAAATCCAAGCTCGTGATCGTGGGCCACGTTACCTCGCACCTTCCTTGGAGCGAACAGTATTTTTTGCAAGAAGTTAAGCCGCATGTCGATGGCGATAAAGTCCGCTACATCGAGCGGCTGCCGCACCGCGATCGGGCGCGACTCATGAGCAAGGCCAACGCGTGTCTTTTTCCGATCAAGTGGGACGAGCCATTCGGTATGGTTGTCGTCGAAGCCATGGCCGCCGGAACCCCGGTGCTGGCCTACGCACGCGGCGCTATGCCCGAATTGATCAAGCATGGCGAAACCGGCTATCTAGTCCAGAGCGAAGACGAGATGATTGCCGCGATGCAGCGGGTCGACGTATTGGATCGAGGGCGTTGTCGAGACTGGGTCCGAGAACATTTCTCCGTTGGAGAGATGATCGAGGGCTACGTAACCCTCTATAAAAATGTCGTGCGGCGCCCGCGCGGCCGAGAGATCGCGTCGCAGCCAAACCGTGTCCTCTAGCAAGTGGAATCTTGATCGTCTTCGCAGCGAGAGCGCTTACTCGCGCTCGTGCGTGCTTATTACCGCGGGACACATCGGTCTGTTCGTCTGGATTGGCAAGCAGCCAAAAACCCCGGCTGCGCTGGCGGCACACTTCGGCGGGAATCCAACCGACTGGGAAATCTTTTGCAACGCGCTCTGCGCGATGGGCTTGCTGCACAAGCGCGGCAAGACATACGCGAATACCGCTTTTTCGTCCAGACATCTTGCCGCTAATGGCGCGGATTTTTTGCTCCCCCAATTCGATGCGTGGAAGCGATGGGGCGAGCTTGCCTCGGCTCTGCAACGCGGGAAAAGACCGGAAATCCACCAACCGTTTTTCGCCGATCGTAATCGAGCGCGGCGGCTGCTTGGCGCTTTGCACACGGATGCTCAGGAGATCGCGCCTCGGCTGCTCAACAAGTTGCCATTGAAACACTCGAGATCCTTGCTCGATCTCGGCGGCGGGCTCGGCGCCTTTTCGATGGCGTTTTGCCGACGCTACCCGAACCTGCAAGCAACGATTGTCGAGCATCCGCGAATTGCGCCTCTGGCACGCCGCGCCGTTACAGAAGCCGGACTCTCGAAGAGGATTCGTGTCCTGGGAGTGGATTTTGCCCGGCAAAACTTGCCGTCGGGATTTGATACGGTTTTTGTTTCGAATGTTCTGCACTCGCAAAGCGCCGACGAAAATCGCGCGCTGCTTGTGAAGATTCGCAACGGTCTAAACTCTGCGGGATATCTGATTCTGCGCGACGTCTTTATGACCCGGGACCGCACCGCGCCCGAATGGTCGGCGCTCTTCTCCGTCGCATTGCTATTGCACACCCCGCACGGCCGCTGTTACGCGCTCGACGAGGTTCGCGACTGGCTGCGCCGATCGGCTTTTTCACGCATCAAGGGGCCTTTCCGCTCGAGCGACGTGTCATTTGATCCGGATTCTATTTTGATAGCGCGAAAAGGGTAGATCGAGGTACAACTCGACAACGTCCCCAACCAGTGGTTGCCCGCTGGGTTGTTCATGCCGACGTGGTTGGGAGCCTACTCAGACCGTGCCATCGCTTTTGATACCGTTGAATTTAGATCACTAACTTAAGAGGACACACATGGATATATTCTGGGAAGAGTTGACTTCCGGCCTGCCCGACGCGAGGCAGCTGGTGCATGTACTTATCCGGATGATTGCCGCTACCGTCCTGGGAGCGGTCGTCGGTCGGCAACGAGAGAAAGCCGGAAAACCTGCAGGGCTGCGCACGCATATGCTGGTGAGTCTGGGCACGGCGGTGGTCGTACTCGCTTGCTCCGGAGTCGGAATGTCACCGGACGGCGTCTCGAGGGTTGTCCAGGGTATTGTCACCGGAATCGGCTTTCTCGGCGCCGGCGCCATCCTCAAGCTCGACCAGGAGCGCGAAATCCAGGGTCTGACTACGGCGGCCGGCATATGGATGACCGCTGCCATAGGCGTCGCTGTCGGATTGGGAAGCCTCGGGGTCGCGTTGCTTAGCACAGTTTTCACGTTAGTCATTCTTGGGCTCGCGGGGCTGCTCGACCGCGATCAATAGACGCACACGATTGAACAGGATGGCTCCGGCAGCGTCGATCGCCGCGAGCGCCGAGTCAAAGGAGGGCCGATGCGATTGCCGCGTGTGCTGGTGAGTTTCTGACAGCGGTGCACTTGACCTCGTCGATGACCGCAGCACTACTCGCCGGCTGGATGGCGGTGCGGGCGAACACCGCTAGCCGATCTGCCTTTTTTCCACTTTGAGCTTCTTAGTTATCTCGGACAATGCGAGAAATTGTTCGCGATAGCCGGCATCTAACAAGGTCGACAGAGATCGCGTCGCAAGCTTGACGACGGCGCAAAACGACCGAGACCGCCGCCCTCTGGCACGCGCTCGGCGCCCGCACCGTGCAGCTCCACGGCGACATCGAGCGCGATTAGGCGCAGCGGACCAGG
>DASSGE010000472.1:0-8144 GCA_035693605.1 Binatia bacterium | reverse complement strand
ACGCCGGAAATGATCAAATCACCTTTGAGTGTCGCGCCGGCTTTTTGTAATGCCGAGACGGCTTCGATATAGCAGGGAAATGCCGCCTTCATGTTGACCAAGCCTCGGCCATAGATGCGATCTTCATCGACCACGGTTTCCTGGGGCGCATCGAAATGGTCCATGTGTGCGTTGAACATCAAAGTCGCACCGCCGCCGGTCCCTTTGAGCGTTCCAATAACATTGGGGCGACCGTCCTCGACGTATTGATACTCGACTTTCATGCCGAGTTTCTCGAACTCACTGGCCAGATACCTGGCGACATTTTCCTCGTCACCGGTGATGCTGACGATGTTGGCGAGATTACACGCCATCTCGACGATGCGGTCGCGATCGACCTGGTCCAAAACTTCCTGTTGCATGGAAACTCCTCTAGACGTCGATAATTGTTCAGTTGTAAAACAAATTTTGTATCACAGCCGATCGCGCACTGACAATAACGCGAGAGATAATTCACATCGGCATCGGTGAACGCCGATGTCGGGGTAGACCCCTGCCTTTCAGACGGACGAGCAACGGGGATCGCCCCCACCAAGACAATATGCAGCGGTCACGGCAGCGGACAGGGTTTCGTTCGGCGGTTGACCTGGGGAATCACCTCGGCGCCAAAGCGCTCGATGGTCTCCAAGGTATAGCGCGGGTCCATGCCCGGCCAATCGACCATGAACCACATCACCTCGGTGTTGAACTCATCGTAATAGGACATCACCTGCTCGACGACTTCGGCGGGACTGCCGAGAATCAGGCGATCGCGCTTCAATTCATCAAACTTGAGATCGTAGCGCTCGCCCGGCTGGCCCCACTGCTGATAGCGCAAATAACGCCGCTCATAACCTTCACGAATACGATCTTCAGCTTCGCGCGAGCTGTCGGCGATGCATAGGTCGCGAAAAATAAACAATCCCTTATACGGCCGCCCCTGCTGCTCCAGCGCGATTTTGTAACCCGGCAGCGCTTCGCGCAAGAAAGTCTTAGAATGGCGCCGGCTGGCGATCCAGTGATCTGCTACTTGCGGAACTTTGGCGACGGTCTTGACCGAATCGGCACCAAGCAAGATTGGCGGATGGGGCCGCTGCACTGGCTTCGGCGCCATGGTGACTTTGTCGAGCTGGAAATACTTGCCGTGAAACGTCACGCTGTCCTCGCTCCAGAGCCGGCGGATCACCTCGAGACTCTCGACCAATCGCCCGCGCCGTTCGCGCAAATCGATGCCGAATGACTTGAACTCGCTTTCGCGATAGCCCTGACCGACGCCGAAAAGCAGTTTGCCGCCGGACAGATTGTCGAGCGTAGCCATGTACTCGGCGACCATCACCGGATGGTGCAGCGGTAACAAGAATATCGAAGTGCCGACGTACATCCCCGGCACCCGGCCGGCGAGATAAGCCAACAATGGAATAGACTGCAAGATCGCCGCGTCCGGCCCGGTGAGAAAATGCTGCGCCACGAACACCGCTTCGAAGTGGTTGCGCTGCGCCACCAGCGCCCGCTCCGTAACTTGCTGACACACCTCGGCCGGCGGTAAGTCCGACGGGTAGCTGCCAAACTCAATACCAAATCGCATAGCTGATTTTTCTCCTCACAAATTTTTTTTCCGCCTCATAACGAGCCATGCTGCGCGTCACTCGACGTTTTGACGGTGGGACGGCGCCAGCCTGGATATTTTGCCGTAAAAAAGTACCGGTATTCATTTTTGCAACGAACGGGACTTGGGCGGTGCAGGTCGTTCGTAAGGTGAAACTATCTCGTCCCACGCAGACGCGCTCCGTGCCCGCTCGTAACCTAGTTTCTCAAGCTTAAGCATCCAGGCAGTGTCCAAAAGCGAATTTGCGCCCGGTTCAGTAGCTAATTCGGAGGGTACTGCGGTGTAGCGCATTTCCATACTGAGCCCCGGAATATCCGAACTGACCGCGCGCGCTTGCTCGGCAACCCTGGAGAGAAGACGGGACTGCTGGGTCCAAAAAAGCAGCAGACTGCCGCGTTGCGCTATGGCGCCGCGATCCGACGGATTCATGACAGTTGGCGTCGGATGAGTCCACAAGTTGAAGATCACCCAAACACGTACAGTCACCGTCTCGTTTACGCCAAGCGCGCGCAATCGCGCCGCTAGCCGGCGGTAAGCATCCAAATTGAGCACCGGAAGCAGGTTTGCCACTATGCCTCCATCGGCATGCACGTGCTCGTCGATTATTACCGGCGGGAAAATGCCGGGAATCGCCGTAGTCGCAAGCAACAATTTGTGAATACGTGCCAAACTTGTTGGCGAGCAGTCGGTCTCCTGGGCAATATCCCAAATCCGGCCGATGCCGACATCGAAGTCGGTGGTGGCGATCGCAAGCTGGCGGCCGGTTGCGAATTCCAAACGCAGCTGATGACACATGCGCTCATCGAAAACCGTTTCGATCATGCGCTGGAAGCGCGAGATTTTTACCAGCCCGCCGGTTCGGCGCAGCCAGAACAACCAGTCGTAGGTCGGTGCAAATTCATCGCTCGCTCTGCGATAGAGGTCGGCCGCGGCACTTAGCGACTCATCGGTCCCAAGCAGAGCAAACGGCGCCTGCAGTGCTCCCGTACTGATTCCCGTCACCAGATCGAAACGCGGCATGGGCGAATCGGTGCGGCTGCGCCAGCCGCGCAGAAAGCCGATGCCGTAAGCGCCATGCTGCCCTCCTCCGGACAAGAGCAGCAGGTCAACGGTGCGGTCGCTCCTGGCTGCTGCCCGACCCGCCAGGCGTTCGACGATATTGTCGATGGTGGCGCGCTGAACCTTTCGGGTAGCCTCGCCATCGGCGATTATTGAAGCCACGGTTGCTGGGGAACGATGGACGGCGGCACAAGCGGCAAGAGAAGCGAGAAATATCAAGCCGATCAAAAACCGTCTCGCAAAAATAAGCGAACCAACCATCTATAATTCCCCTCTTCTCTATGGCGTTATCCCTATTGATGTACCCGGAGACAAACCAAAAGAAAACACTCGTTTCAGGACTGATCTGTTATTTCGCTTGGAATAGTAACCGGCGGAGGCGGAAGTTATTTTAGCCGGCTCGCCGGGGTTGGTGCTACTGACGTTGAACTCGGTCAGCGCGGGCCAGAAAGATTCGCAGAATCGATTTGACGGTACTATCTTTTTCCTGTTAGTGAGTGCCTTATTCAAAGGAGGGCGTTATGACAAAGGGGAGATTCTCTCGAGGTTTGATGACTGCGATTATCGTCGGGGTGTTCGGGCTGGGCTACGTATGCGGCTCGATGACTCAGCGGCAAGCCGAGGCCCAAATAGGCGGGTTGTTGGACAAAGCCAGCAAGGCCGGCGGCCCGGTGGGCTCTGTCGCCCAATTCGGCACTTCGCTAGTCGAGATGCAGGATCACATCACCGGCCTGCAGAAAAATCTCGACACGTTTAAAAAGGTGCAAGCATCCCTGACCGGTAAATAACCGATCAATCTTTCGCTCGCCAGCGGGGTTGACCCCAACCTCAACGCCGCTGGCGCGAATTCGCGCATTTCCCTAGTTGCTTGGCGCACGCCTGCGTGAACTAAGCAACTGCGCTGGCGTCTGCTCATCGAACACTACGGCACCTTACTGTCAGTTTTTTAAGTGTCCGCCGGATACGGGTTGGCTCAACTCTGCCTAACCTGTTCTCGGGTTTTTTGCCACTTCGTCGCCGTCTTTTCGTCAAAGCCAGGAATGCTTCAAGAGGATCAGCGTTCCCCACGCGATTAGGGTTAGTCCCAATGGACGACTCAGTCTTTTTCCCCATGGGGTATTCTTTTCCACAGCCATGATAACGCCCAGAGCTAACATCCAGCCGATATTTCCCACGCCCACGCCGAACATCAAAAGCATTAGCGCCCAGCAGCAGCCAACGCAAAAAAGACCATGATTGAGACCGAGCCACAAGGCGTTGCGCCGATCATTGCCGCCGCGCCAGTAACTCATGACAAAGCTCAAAGGCGCGCGGCATTTGTCCAAACACCGGTATTTCAGACGAGTAAATTGAAACGCGCCAGCCAACAGCAAGGTGGCGGCTCCGATGACATAAGCGTTCGCTTCAAGCCAGGGATTGCGCTCCACGAGCTCGTGTAAGAGCCAATCTGCCAAATGGGCTAGCGCACCAAACCCCGCCCACACGCTCAGATAACCGGTGATTAAAAGAGCGATCAGTTGCGACCGCTCTGGCCGCTGGGCAGTTAATCGGCGAAATATTTCCAACAACGGAACGGTGGTTGGTAACATCATGGCGGTCGTCATGAGGATCCAACCAATAAGATAAAGCCCAATAGGTAGCAGGAGCGAAGGCGCGCCGAGCTCGGCCAATCGGCCGTGGTCGAGGTAACGGCTATAAGGCGATCGATCCCAGATCCAAAGAGTCATCCATGCCAGTATGATCAGCGCGCCGAGTGATCCAAGAAAAGCTCTGCGATCAGCTAGCGCATGCATAAATATACGAGCACGACGAATGAAGGGCCCGGGCGGAATCGGCAGCTCCGAGTTGCTTCTGCATCGACCGAAAACTAATCGATTGTCGCTTAACTTTGGAAAATAAACCTGCCTTGAATCGCATTGTGATCTTTAAGATCGATGTTTTGCTTGAGTGCCGGATTGTTCATTTTGTACTTGGTCGCCCTGGCCACGTACGCCGGGGACCCGGGTATCGTCGTAAAGATCGAATCGCGTAGCGTCGTCACTTCGCCGTTGGGACCCCGGAAAGGTTCCATTTCGCAGTCAGCGACAGTGCCAATCCGCAGGGTTCCCTTGCCTTCTTCGACCTCGAAAGTAATCGGCGAGCGTTCCACGGCAACGACTTCGCCGATCAACTTCACGAGGTCCGCGACCGGCCCGCCTTGTTTGCCCGTATAAACACTCAGCAGCGCTTGTTCCTGCTCCTTTGTCGCCCGCTGATCGATATGAACGACGACGCGCCAGTTGCCCTTGAGTATGTTTCCGGGGACGTGAGCGCAGAAACCCATAGTAAGACCTGATACATCGACACCATCGATTTCACCCTTTTCGAAATGGTGCGCCAGCGCGGTGTCGCAAGTACCGTTATCCGGATCAACACCGACCCAGCACGGACAAAGCACCTCACAATTGCAGACTTCCAAGAGACTCCCTTCGAGCTTATACGCCATGGTCGTTCCCTCCTTTAAAAATTTCACAGGGCAAGCGCTTCTAAAAATCAGCTTAGAACAGATTCATGCAATTGTTGTCACTGGCACGAATGTTCATTGAGCAACAGATAAAGCCAGCACGCTCCACATCTTTATCAGCGGAGCGGCTGGCTATCGACTCGTGCTTCATCGGCTCCACTGGGAACGACGCGCGTGCTTAATTTCACGATTCGCATCGCATGCGCAAACGCTTTTGGAAGTGAACGTTGTTACGGGCCGAGCAATATCACAGAAATGAAACCAGTCAAGGCAAAGGCATTGGATCCCGCTCGGCATTCGACTGAAGCGACTCTCGGCTATAAGTCGGAAAGTTCTTGATTTGTCGGCCGCGAGTCGATCGTTCCGTTCGTCATTCCGGCGTCGAGCCGGCCGGGAAGGACACGAGAACTTTTTGGCATGCCGGCGAACGCGCGCATCGAGCTTCGCTCGTGCTGTTAGGCAAACGCCGACTCCACTTCGCGCACTTCCATTTTGGCTACGTTGCTGCCGAGTTTGACACCTGCGGCCGCGACCGCGGCTTGAAACTCTTTGTTTTTGGCTTCGAGTTCCGCCTTATCTTTGTAGCTCCGAATCCAGATAAACTCGTTTTGCGGGCGATTGACCCAGGTGCCGACAATGGGGACACCGATCTTTTGGTGCAGGGTCTCGATATCTTCTTTAAAGTGCGTGAGAAAATTATCCATCTCACCTTTGTTGATCGTGTAAATGCGAATCTGCGATATCATTTTGCTTCCCTCCTAGGAATTGGCTACTACGCCAGAAATGCCGGATCACCCGACACTACCCACCTGGATCGCCGGCAGTCAAACGAATTGATTCGCCCCCACTCAGGAAAAGGCCGCGGACTCGGACAGTCCTCGCGCCAAGGACACAACGTGAAGGCGCACGGCCGATCATCCCGCAATGAAGCGAGCGATTGCGAAAGGATTATCACGCGGTCGAAATGACCCGCCGCCGGTATCTCTTTGTCCCCTTTGAGCCTTCGCCCGGGCTATACCGAGTTTCACGTACACCGTTGACGGCTTTAACCATTTTGCCTAGATTGTGGTCTCAATGAAAATTGCTTTGGATATCGACGGCGTGCTGGCGGATTTCGTCACACCGTTTTTACAACTGCTCGAACGGCGCGTCGGCGGCCCGTCCATCGACCCTGCTTCGATCACCGATCCCAATTTCAACCATCACCCGTTTCTAACCCGGGAACTGATCTACGATTGCATGGTCGACGCCTCATACGATCCGGAGTTCTGGCGCGTGCTCGCGCCGCTTCCATCAGTGCAGCAATGGCGGTCGCTAAGTCAGATCAGCCGCGATAACGAAGTGGTCTTTATTACCCACCGTTGGGTGCGCGACACCTACGATATCAATCACGTGACCTGCCAATGGCTGCGCGATCACGGCATCGACAATCCGGTGGTTCATTTCACCCAGGACTTGAAGTCGCTGCTGGTCAAGCAGATGAACGTTGAACTGTTTGTCGACGACCGCCATGAAAATTGCCAAGACGTAGCGACTCAAACCGAAGCGGTCGTTATGATGCCCCATCGGCCCTACAATCGGTCCTTCGCCCATCCCAGGGTACAACGGATCCAAGATCTCGACGCACTGTTCGAATACCTTGGGACCGAAGATTGCACCGCAGAAACGCTGAGTGCGCAGAGGAAAGAGTTGATCACATAAATTATTCCGAACTCAGCGTGCTCTAAGCTCCTGCGGTAAAAACTTCTCGACAGAAAATCCGCAGCAAGCCAAACGAGCGAGATTGCGCAACCAAGGAGACCCATGGGAACCATCGATAACAAAGTGGCCATCGTGACCGGTGGCGGTGGCGGCATCGGCGGGGCGATTGTGCAACGCTTCGCCCGCGAAGGCGCCAAGCTTGCGGTCGCCGACATCAACCCGGAGGCCGCCCAAGCGCGCGTCAAAGCCGTCGCCGATCGTGGCACCGACGCCATCGCCATTACCAGCGACGTCACCAATAAGAAATCCGTCGGAGACATGGTCAAAGCGACCCTGGACCGCTGGGGCAAGATCGACATCTTGATCAACGTCGCCGGCGGCGCGCAACGCAAAAATGTCGTCGATCTCGCCGCTGAAGACTGGGACCGCATCGTCAACATGAATTTGAAATCGGTGTTTCTCTGCTCCCAGGCAGTGTTGCCGACAATGCTTAAAGCCAAATACGGCAAAATCGTCAGCATCTCGTCGATCTATGGCTTTGCTGGGAATGCGACCAGATCGAGTTACGCCGCCGCCAAGGCGGGGGTCGCCGTGTTTACGAAATCTCTCGCGCTAGAGCATGTCAAGGACGGTATCAACGTCAACGCGATCGCGCCGGGACGGATCGCCACCGCCGCCGTTCGCGGCCACTACTCCGACGAGGCCTGGGCCGACGCCGAAGCGCAGATCCCCATGGGCCACGCCGGCAGACCGGAACACATCGCCAGCGCGGCGAACTTTCTGGTACAGGACGAAAATGATTACATCACTGGACAGACGATCCATGTGAACGGCGCGTGGTTGAATTGGTAACGTTCGTTGTGGTTTTGTCTTGGTCCGAACAATGGAACGCTTTGAACGGCTGGACGATTGAAACAATTGGAAGAGAAGATGCGGTATTAGTGCTAACTGAAGCATCTCGGTGAATTCAAGAACAATCAAAGAGGTTACTTAGGAGGTCAGAGATGTACGGATGGAGAGTGAGAATAGGCCATGTCGCGCCCTCGCGCGGCGATACGCTGGTTTATGAATTTTATCAGATGCTGCCGGCAGGATTCATGATGCTGAACAGCACCGGGACGATCCGCCAATTAGTCGACGCCGATTTAGAGCGGCAACTGCAGCGCATCGAAGAAGCGGTGGCAGACCTGGTCGACAACAAGTGCGATTCGGTAATCATCGGCGGCTCGCCGCTATTCACCAAATTGGGTTACGGCA
>DASSGE010000471.1:0-2296 GCA_035693605.1 Binatia bacterium | reverse complement strand
AGCGCCGGTTTTCTCGATCTTATCGCCGCCGGTGAAGTGGGCGGCGGTCCCGTCGTGTTTCAGAATCAAGTAATGGTCAAAAAAGAGCGCGGCGCGCCGGTGGATTGGGTGGCACTCGATGTGGCCGTCGCCAATGCCGGCGGCTCGGCGGTAGTCGCCAATGCACCCCATCCGCACGCAGCGTTGCTGTTTACCGATTTCGTCATCGGTACTGAGGGCCAAAAATTGATGGAGCAGTTTCGCTATGGGGTAGCGTGGAAAGAGTATCCCTTCAAGCGCGAATACCCCGAACGCGGCATGACCAGCGCGGAGTATGAAAAAGCCGAAGACCGATGGACGCAGCTGACGAGAGCGATAACCAAAAGATGATTGAGCGCGCAATCCCCCTCCTTAGTCCTCCCCCGCAGCGCGGGGGAGGAAAGAGGCGGGGGCGATGCCTCATGCCTGTTTCTTCGCTTTCGGTCCGAACGGTTCCGGCTGAAACGGGCCGTCACGTTCTTGCAGGAAGGCGGCCAGGCCGCCTTTCTTTTTCGCCTCTTCGAGACGTTTGTTGAATTCCTCGCGCTTGGTCAAGCGCGCCATGGCGGCGAGTTCCGAGTTCAACGTCCAAGCCTTGCGCAGTCCCATCATTTCCAAGCCGATGGTCGAGATTTGCAAATTGATCTTGACCGTTTCCGGCGAGATATGGGCGACGCGGTCGACAAAGTGAAAGCAGGTTTCGAGCAACTGGTCTTTGGGCACCACTTCATTGACCAGGCCGATGCGCAACGCTTCCTGGGCGTCGACGTGATCGCCGGTGAGCGAATAGCGCAGCGCATTTTTGAATCCGGCGAGCGCCACCCAGATGAAATCGGTGTTGGCGCCGTGGCGCACTTGCGGCTGGCCGAAGACGGCATCGTCGGCGGCGATGGTGATGTGGCAGGTGAGGGCGAGCCATGACGCCGCGCCGAGGCACCAGCCGCTGACCGCGCCGATGATCGGCTTAGGGTACTGCCAGCGGTAGAGCTGCCGGCCCAGGATATCTTTGCGGTCGGCGTCGCGAAATTTATTGTAGGTGGCGTTGAGCGAGGTGTTCTTCGGGATGCCATAAGGCCACTCGGTTTCCGGTTCGTCGCCGCTGATGTCTTCGCCGACTGAAAATGCACCGCCCGCGCCGGTCAGAATCACCGCGCGAATCGCCGCGTCGTGCTCCGCTTCGGCCAGCGCGGCATCGAGTTCGTTCATCATGTCCTGGTTCATCGCGTTGAGCGCATTGGGCCGGTTGAGCGTGATAACCACGGCGTTGCGCTGCTTTTGATAAAGAATCGTTTTGTAGTCTGCCATCGTATCCTCTTTTCTTGCTATTGCCTTAGGCCTTCTTCTTCGCCCGCGGCCCGAATGGCTCGGGCTGAAACGGTCCATCGCGCATTTGCAGATACTCGCGAATGCCTTTGTTGGCGCGCGCGTCGTCGAGCGGCTTGCGTAATTCTTCGCGCAACATCACGTGTGCCGGCGCGGAGAGTTGGTTGTCCAATGTCAAAGCATCGCGCAAGCCCATCATGTCCAGCCCCATGGTGGCGACTTGCAGATTGATCTTGACGGTTTCCGGCGGCACATGGGCGATGCGCTCGACGATTTTGAAGCACTCGTCGATCAGCCGATCGGCCGGCACGACTTTGATCACCAGGCCGATGCGCAGCGCTTCCTGGGCGTCGATGTGGTCGCCGGTGAGGCCGTAGCGCAGGGCGTTCTTGTAGCCGCCGAGCAGCGTCCACATGAAACTGGTGTTCGAGCCATGGCGCACTTCGGGCTGGGCGAACACGGCATTCTCCGACGCCAACGTCATGTGCGTGAAGAGCGATAGCCAGGAACCCGCGCCCATCGCCCAACCGTTGATCGCGCCGATGATCGGCTTGCCGAACTCCCACATGCGGCGAAAGTTGCGCGGGTCGACGCGCCAAGAGTCGATGACTTTTGCGGCGGTCTCGCCCGTCACAATGCCGTAGGGCCAATGCAGATCGCGGCGCCGGCCCGACGCATTGCCCTGGTCCATGCCGGCGGAGAATGCTCGTCCAGCGCCGGTGAGAACTACGGCGCGCACTTCGGGATCCTCTTCGACATCATCGAGGGCTTGATGGATTTCCTTGATCATGCTGCGGCTGATCGCGTTCAGCGCGTCCGGACGGTTGAGCGTGATCAAAACGCCGCCGCGCTGTTTCTCGTATAAGATTTCTTTGTAGTCGGGCATCAAAACTCCTTCGTCGTTTCGGTTCCAAATGTTCCATGTGGTGCCAATCGTTTCATTGGTTAACTCCGG
>DASSGE010000470.1:0-2558 GCA_035693605.1 Binatia bacterium | reverse complement strand
TTTCGGTTAGCTCAAACACGAGGTGATATTGGAGCCGGTAACAAACCTGAGCCGCCGCAGTTGGCTCGCCTCCCTAGCGATGGGGATCGGTCTGATCTTGAGTTACGGCTTATTCGCCGTGCAGGGTTTGCTGTTCCTCCTGCCCCAACGACTCAAAGCGCCAACGCGTCGGTTATTCGCCGGACAGATCGATCAATTTCAGATCGGCGTGCTTCAAGGCGTGCTCGATCTGCAAGGCAACGAGATCCTCGTCAAGCGCGATCAACAGGGACTGCGGGCGTTTAATTCCACCTGTCCACACCTCGGTTGTCGCGTGCACTGGGAAGCCGATCGGCAGCGCTTTTTCTGTCCCTGCCATAACGGCGTATTCAACTCCGACGGTGTCGCCACCGAAGGCCCTCCCGCCGCCGCGGGTCAGAGCCTGGCCCAAATCCCCCTGGAGGTCGATCAGAAAAGCGGAGTCGTCTATCTGGAAGTTAAGGACGTCCGGAAGGTCACCACATGACCACACCAGCCCCCAGCGAACCCAAAAGCGGAATCATCGACCGCGTGAAAGTGATGTTTCCGCTGGATTGGGAAATCGTCCGCCATATGGGCGCCGAGCCAATTCCCTATCACCTAAAAAAATGGTGGTTCTGTCTCGGCGGCACGATCATGTATCTGTTCGTCGTCCAAGTCGCTACCGGCATCGCTCTGACCTTTTACTACGTGCCGACGCCGCAAGAAGCCTATGCCAGTGTCGCCGCGATCACGCGGGAGATTCGCTTCGGCTGGTTTATCCGCTCGCTGCACAAGTGGTCGGGCAATTTCATGATCGTCGCCGTCATGCTGCATATGCTGCGGGTCTTTTTTACCGCCGCCTATCGCCATCCGCGCCAGCTCAACTGGTGCATCGGTTTTCTCCTGCTCGGCACGACCTTGACGTTCGGCTTCACCGGCTACTCGCTGGTCTACGAACAACTGAGCTTCTGGGGCGCCACGGTGGCGACCAATCTGGCCGAAGCGGTTCCGCTCGTCGGCCCGTGGATCGCCTACTTCCTGCGCGGCGGCCCCGAAGTTGGCGAGAATACTCTGACGCGCTTTTTCATCTTGCACATCGGCGTGCTGCCGACGGTAGCTTTTATCCTTATCGCCGCTCACATCCTGATGGTGCGCCTGCACGGGGTCACCGAGCTGCATTTCGCCGGCGAGAAAGTTGCCGACGAGAAACGCCATTTCCAGTTTTGGCCGGACCACGCCACCACGGAAATTTTGATCGGCGTCGTGCTCATGTATCTGCTGACGATCATGGCGCTGATCTTTCCCGCCGAGTTGGGCGAAGCGGCCAATCCCAACGAAACCCCCGCCCACATCAAACCGGAGTGGTATTTCTACTTCAACTTCCGACTGCTCAAACTGACATCGCTGAAACTTAGCGTGGTTCTAACTATGGTCATCGGCGCCGTCGCCTTTTTCTGGCCGTTTATCGAAGAGTGGATGACACGCCGCTGGCGGATCTCCGATAAAGTGCCGGTCATCGTCGGAGTTTTCGCTTTTTTAAGCTTTTTGATTTTGACGGTCTGGGAAGCCTTCGCAAACTGAACCGATGAGTTGGAGCGCCGCATGACCCTTGACACCAAACGCATAATCGTTGCCGTGCTTTCGTTTTTATTTCTGATCGCATTATTGCTGGTGGCCTATCAAGAATCCAAACGCCACCGCGTCGAGAAACAACTGGAGCCGGTGGTTACCAGCGCTAATTCCGGCTGCGTCAAATGTCACAAGACCGACGCGCCGGCCATGGTTAAAGACTGGGAAGGCTCGCGACATGCGCAACTCGGCGTCGGTTGCGTCGACTGCCATCAAGCCGAGAAGGGCGATATCGACGGCTGGACACACGAAGGCGTGCTGATCTCGGCCCTGGTCACGCCGAAAGACTGCGCCCGCTGCCACACCAAACAGCACCAGGAGTTTTCCAGGAGCCATCACGCCAAGGCCGGCGAGATATTGGCGAGCCTGGACAACATTCTCGCCGAGCGCGTCGCCGGCATGCGTGGAAACATTGCCGACGCGGTCAACGGCTGCTGGCAGTGCCACGGCAGCATCATCAAGTTCAAACGGGATGACAAGGGTCAGGTTCTCAGAGTCGGCAAAGACAATAAGCCGGTGATCGATCCCGATACCTGGCCCAACAGCGGCATGGGACGGTTGAATCCCGACGGCTCCAAAGGCTCCTGCCACGCCTGTCACTCGCGCCATAGCTTTCAAGCCAATGTCGCGCGCTCGCCGGAAAATTGCGGCAAGTGCCACATGGGCCCCGACCATCCGCAGATCGAAATCTACAACGAGTCCAAGCATGGCATCGCCTTCTACGCCAACCGCGACAAGATGGCGCTCAACAAACCGGGCGACTGGATACTCGGACGGGATTACTCGGCGGCGCCCACTTGCGCCACCTGCCATATCAGCGGCCATATGACCCCCCAGGGAATCAATGCCGGCAACAATCATGACGTCGGCGAAAGAATCAGCTGGACGCTGCGTCCGGCGATCAGCACGAGAATCAATCGAATCACTTT
>DASSGE010000469.1:0-2395 GCA_035693605.1 Binatia bacterium | reverse complement strand
GATATGCGATTTCCGGCGAGATTGCCAGCAACAGGTCTCCGATGACCCAACGACTGGAACCTTTTGGAACGATTGGAACGGCTGCAACGAGTTTTTCTAATATCCCAGAGCACAACCGCCCTTGCGCGGATCGGAGCCGCCGATGAACGCGCCTGACTCTCGATCGATAAGAATCATATGCGCGCCGCCGAAGCTCTCGGGATTGCCGCCGACGACTTGGTGGCCTCTGCGGCTTAATGCATTTTTTACTTCCGTCGATATGTCCGGCTCCAATCCCACTTTCAATCCATCTATGTGATTGAAACGCGGTGCCGAGATCGCCTGCTGCGGCGTCATGCCATGATCGATCAGGTTGGAAATAAGTTGCACCTGCACCTGCGGCTGCACATGGCCGCCCTTCAAACCTAACACGGCGTAAGGCTTGCCGTCTTTGAAAATCATCCCGGGCGCGAGCGTGTGCACGCAGCGCTTATGCGGGCCGATGCAATTGGGGTGATTTTCATCGAAAGAAAACAAATGGCCGCGGTTCTGCAAAATTATCCCGGTGTCCGGCTCGACGACACCGGAGCCAAAGCCCATGAAGTTGCTTTGTATAAAGGAAACTAAATTCCCCTCGCGATCGGCCGCGGCGACATATTCCGTGTCGGTGCCGCCCGGCGCGTCCGGATAATCGGCAGCAGCCTGACCCATACGAATCAGCCCGCGCAACCGCTTCGCCCGGTCACCGGCGAATAACGCGCGCACGTCGGTTTTCATGAAATCGCGATCGGCCAGATGCCGATCGCGGTCGGCAAACGCCAGCTTCTTCGCCTCGATCATGGCGTGCAACGCATCGACGGAATTCATCCCTATTGCCTTGAGATCGAAACCTTCGAGGATCTTGAGCATCGCCAACGCGACGAAGCCCTGGCTGGCCGGCGGCATTTCGTAGATGTCGCAACCGCGATAATTGGCCGTGAGCGGCTCGACCCAATCGGACCGATGATCGGCGAAGTCTTTGAGAGTCAATAGTCCGCCAAGCTTGTCCGAACGGCGCACGATCTTCTCGGCAATCTCGCCGTGATAATAATACTCGGCGCCTTCCGCGGCGATCCGTTGCAGCGTCGCCGCCATGCGCGGATTGCGAAAAATCTCGCCGGCCTTGGGCGCGCGGCCATTGATCAAATAATTGTTGGCGCCGCCTTCGTCGGCGGTCAACCGCGCCTGCGACTCTTTCCACTGCTCCGCGGTCAGCTCGGCCACCGGAAATCCCTCGTCCGCATGGCGAATCGCTGCCTGCAAAACATCCGATAGCGATTTCCTACCGTGAGATTTCAGCAGCGTCGCCCATCCATGCACAGCGCCGGGAACTGTTACCGAGTGAATGCCGCGCTGCGGCATTTCTTCGAAGCCGCTCCGCCGACAGAAGTCCAAAGTTGTCGCGTAGGGCGACCGCCCGCTGGCGTCGAGTCCCTTGATCGATTTGTCCTTGGCAGAATAGAAAAGGCAAAAGGCATCGCTGCCGATACCGATCGACGACGGCTCGACGACGCCGAGCACCGCCGCCGTGGCGATCGCCGCGTCGATGGCATTGCCACCGTTCATAAGGATCTCGACCCCGGCCAGCGTCGCCAGCGGCTGACTCGACGCGACCATGCCGTTTTTAGCTACAGTTGAAAATTCTTTCGCCATGGATTCCTGCCGTGAATGCGCCACGCCACTTGCGTGATCCTGCGCGCTTAGCGCGTTTTGAGAATTTGGGAGTACAGCTTCCCCGTCTCATCGAGATTTTTGGTTTCTTCGGGATGGACCACGTAACGCTTATAGCCGCGAAATAGGCGCGCCGGTTTGGGCTCAACGTCGCTGCGCGCTGGTATCCGTTGGAAATCCCATAATTTTTCTTGACCTTCTTTCGACAGAGTGAAGTCGATAAATAGCTTCGCCGCATTTGGGTGGCTTGCTTTCGCTCCAGCCATGACGGTATTGACCGAGACGACCGCAGGCTCGAGAGCCAGCCAATCTACCGGTGCTCCTTTCTCGGCGAGATATTGAATAATGTTGGCGTACGCGATCACGAGAGGAAACTCACCGGCGGCGGCCAATTGAACTCGCACGGTGCTGCCACGCATCACCACCGGCTCTTGCTCCGCAAGCTTTTTCAGATAATCGAGCGCCGCGTCTTTACCCCAACTTGAAATCAAACCTTGAAGAAAGGTCGCGTAGGTATCGTCGAGGGAAATTTTTCGACCTTTCCATCGCGGCTGCAAAAGATCATTGTAGCTGCGCGGGATGGCCTGCCCTTTGGTCAGATTGGTATTGTATCCCAAGACCACGGAATTGACGTAGACCGATGTCCAGAAACCCTTTTTGTCTTTCAAATCATCGGGGATCATCTTGCGCTCAGGCGAAACGTAAG
>DASSGE010000468.1:0-3627 GCA_035693605.1 Binatia bacterium | reverse complement strand
TTTGGCTGGCCCGACAACGCAGGAAGACAGCGTAAATGGAATCACGGCAACTCCAAAAACAGCGCGAAACCGCTGCCGAACCAAACAATCTCACTGCGCTGCAGCTGCGGCAGCTTGCTGACGCGGCAATCACCATCAAAGGCGGCATTGTCATGACCGCGCTGCTCGCCTGCTCGGTGATTTCGCTGGCGCTCATCATCGAACGGGTCAAATGCGGAACAGCTGTTTAACGTTAGCAGTGGTGACTTGCGCAATCTCTTCGAAGGCAATGTCTTTGACCTTAGCGATGGTTTCGGCGACAAAGCGAACATACGCAGGCTCGTTGCGTTTTCCACGATGGGGGACGGGGGTGAGATAGGGCGAATCGGTTTCGACCAGCATGCGCTCCAGCGGAACTTTATTGACCACCTCGCGCAGAGCACTGGCATTTTTGAAGGTGATGATGCCGGTGAAGGAGAGATAAAAACCCAGATCAAGGTAAGCGCACGCAGATTCGTAGTTCCCCGTGAAGCAATGAATCACGCCGCGTAGTTCGCCGGCGCCTTCGCGACGCAACAACGCGGCACCATCCTGCGCTGCGTCGCGCTCATGAACGACGATGGGTAGGTGGGTCTGGCGCGCCATGTGGATGAACTGAGCAAACACACGCCGCTGCACTTCATGGGGCGAATGGCTGTAATAGTAATCCAAACCGGTTTCACCGATGGCAACGACTTTGGCATCCGCTGCTAAGTTTTTCAGGACTTCCAACTCCGCCGCACCGACATCCTTGGCGTCATGCGGATGCATGCCGACGGTGGCGTAAACGTTAGGAAAGAGATTCGCCAATCGCACAGCTTCAGTGTTGCTCGACATATCGCCAGCGCCGCCGACCGCAATGATCCCCTCGACTCCAGCCGCGTGGGCGCGGGCGATCACAGCATCGGCTTCGCCAGCGTATTCTTTGCCCTGAATATGGGCGTGGCTGTCGATCAGCATGGTTGAATACGCTGCTATTATTTGGCGTCGGTATCGATGCGTGGAAACAAGACTTTCGGTGCGTTGATTTGATGACCAGCGGCCAAACCTTGACCCCAGGGAGCAGCCAATCGATCCTCGCCAACGGCTAACAAACTGCGCAATTCGACCGCCGTGTCAGGCATGAACGGCGCGAGCACCCGGGCCAACGTGCGCACGACTTCGAGAAGGTGGTGCAGCACTTCGCCGACGCGGGCTTTTTTGCTGTCGTCCTTGATCATGGTAAACGGCGCCATTTGCACAATGTAACGGTTGGCGTAATCCAATGCCGACCAGACCGCTTCGAGGGCTCGGTGGAATTGTAGCTCAGCCATGTAGCACTTCAGCTCATTTTCGGCTTGAACGAATTTATCGCGCAACTCGATATCCGCTTCGGGCCAATTCGCCGGCAGCGGCTGCACGACGCCGGCAAAATATTTCTGCTGCATTGCCAAGGCGCGGCTGACAAAGTTGCCGAGGTTATTGGCCAGGTCTGCGTTAATCCGGGTGACCAACGCCTCCTCGGAAAATTTTGCATCCTGGCCAAAGGCCATTTCACGAAGCAAGAAATAGCGAAAGGCGTCCATGCCAAAACGCGCTTTCATGTCCAACGGCCGAATCACGTTTCCAAGACTCTTGGACATCTTGCCGGAATCCATGATCCAGTAACCATGAACGTTCAGATGCTGATAGAGCGGCAGACCTGCAGCCATTAACATCGTCGGCCAATAAATCGCGTGAGTCTTAAGAATGTCTTTAGCGATGAGATGATTGGCGCTCGGCCAGAGTGTCGCTAGGGAGTCGCCGCCACGTTGAGCGAGCGCGCTAACGTAATTGAGCAAAGCATCGAACCAAACATAAGTTACGTAATTGGCATCGAAAGGCAGTGGGATACCCCATTGCAGCCGGCTGGTGGGTCGCGAGATGCACAAATCCTCGAGCGGTTCTCGCAAAAACGCTAATACTTCGGCACGGTAGCGTTCGGGACGGATCAGCTCGGGACGCGCCTGCAGAGCCTCGATTAGCTGCTGCTGGTACTTGCTCATACGAAAGAAATAGTTTTTCTCGCTGATGAAGTCCGGCGCCTTTTGATGATCCGGGCATTTGCCGTCGACTAGCTCTTTTTCGGTATAAAACCGTTCGCAGCCATAGCAATAATAGCCGCCATATTCACCAAAGTAGACATCGCCGGCATCGTGAATTTTCTGCAATACTTTCTGCACAAAAGTTTTATGCTCAACGTCGGTGGTGCGAATAAAGTGATCGTAAGCGATGCCACAACTGTCCCAAGTCGCGCGAAACAAACCGCTAATACGATCTACGTAGCTTTGCGGGTCGGTCCCGCTGGCTGCCGCGGCTTGAGCGATTTTATCACCATGCTCATCGGTACCCGTAAGAAAAAACGTGTCATAGCCAAGCGCGTTGTAGTAACGCTTCAAAGTATCGCCGACAATCGTCGTATAGGTATGTCCGAGATGCGGCTCCGCATTGACGTAATAAATCGGCGTGGTGATGTAAACCGAGCTCATGGATGACCCTTCGCGAGTCCAAACAAATATTTCTCCAAAACCATCCGGCGATTGAGATTACGCTGAATCGCCGTTGCAGCCCGATGACCCGCGGTGAGTGCCGCGATACGCTGCCCGCTTTCTTGCGCGGTCGATTGCTCGGTAATTTGGTCGCGCATGTCTAAATTGACCAGGTCGTCGCTGTCACCGGTGACCCCATACACCAATAGATCACGAAACCAGCTTTGAGCCCACGCCAGGAAGTTGAGCGCGTCGTCGCGGGTACCGGCCAATGCCTCCGCGGCGATCACCGCCGCGTGGTAATCGCCGGCTTTGAGCGCACCAAGGATGCCCGCCCAAATCCGTCGCTTCTCAGCGAACGCTTCTTTGTCGAGACTCAGCGCAGCGCCGATGCTGCCCATGCTCATGGCGGCGAGGAACTCGACCTCATCGCCGGTCATCCCCTGCTTCGTGCGCAAATATTGGACCACCTCACTGCGCGCCAACGCTGCGAAAGCGATGCGCAGACAACGCGATCGCACTGTCGGCAATAATCCACCGGCGCTTGACGCGATAAGAATTATCAGCGAATCCTGGGGCGGCTCTTCGAGGGTCTTCAGCAGGGCATTCTGCGCCGACAGGTTCATCAACGTCGCCGGGTCGACAATGATAATCTTGCGCTTACCCGAAAACGAATGATAATTCAGCTCGCGCTCGAATTCGCGCACCTGCTGAATCGAGATTTCTTTCTTGCCAGCCAGTGGTTCGATTATCCGCACATCTGGATGATTGCCGTCGGCAATGCGTTGGCAATTGATACAGCTGCCACAAAAATTAGCCGAACTTTTGCTGCAATGCACGGCCTTGGCCAGGGCAATCGACAGGCTGCGCTTGCCGATCCCTTCAGGACCGACAAACAAATACGCATGGTGAAGGCGCCCCCTCATCAACGCCAATTGTAATATTTCCAATTGCCGGCGATGGCCGATGATTTCGTTGAGGGCCATTATTGCAGCACCTCATCGACAATTTTGCGAATCGCCAGCGAAACATTCACCGGCGGCTGCGCCGCGTCGATGACGCGAATTCGCGCCGGCTCTTGTCGTGCCAGCGCGAGAAACCC
>DASSGE010000467.1:0-3128 GCA_035693605.1 Binatia bacterium | reverse complement strand
GGCAACATCAATCGCTTCGTCTTCCACCTCTACGGTGATCCTGCGATCAAGACGGTTCACGATCTTAAAGGCAAAACCGTCGCCGCTACCCAGGCCGCCGCCTCCACCGACTATGCAACTCGTATCGTTCTGCGCCGTTTCGGTTTGGTGCCGGACAAAGACGTAAAAATTCTTTTTACCGGCAGCATGCCGGCTCTGGTCACCACAGTGAAATCCGGCAATGCCGCCGCCGGCCTCATGTCGGCGCCGACGACCATCCAAGCGCTGGAGCTGGGGTTGAAGCCGATTGTCAATGTCACCGAGTTGAACATTCCCTTCGTTTTCGTCGGTGTCTGCACGACGCGCAAGATGATTCAGCAAAAGCCCGATCATATTAACCGTTTTCTCAGAGCCTACATCGAAGCGCTGGCGATTATTCGCAACGACAAAGAGACCACTTACAAAGCCATGGGCAAATTTTTAAAAACCGATAACCGCCAAACTTTAGAAAGTATTTACGACGACTATGGCAGCGCCTATCAACGCGTGCCGCTGATAACGCGCCAGGAGGTCCAAGCGGTCCTCGACGTCGTCAAAAGCCCCAGGGGCGTCCAGGCCAAACCGGAAGTTTTTTACGACAATTCTTTCGTCCAAAAGATTGAATCCTCGGGTTTCATCAATTCGCTGTATGCGCGCTAGCTTTAGAATGTGAAGACTCATCAGCCCGAGCACCGAACACGATCACGAGACACGACACGAATGAGTTGGTTCCTTCATATCGACATGGACGCCTTCTATGCGTCGGTCGAACAAGCGATTGATCCGAGCTTGAAAGGCAAACCGGTGATCGTCGGCGGCCGCAACGGTCGCGGCGTGGTGACCTCGGCGTCATATGAGGCAAGAAAGTTTGGGGTCCATTCGGCCATGCCCGGTTTTCAAGCCAAAAAGCTTTGCCCGCAGGGAATCTTTCTGCCGAACCGGCGGCGAACTTATGTGGAATTCTCCGACAAAGTTTTTGCCGTCCTTGAACAGTATTCCCCCGACGTGCGCAAGCTTTCCATCGACGAGGCGCTAATCGACCTTACCGGCACGGAAAGATTATTCGGCCCGCCGCTTAAGACCACCGACACCATGATCCGGCGCATCGAGAATGAGTTAGGCCTGCCCTCCTCCGGCGGCTTGTCGACCAGTCCGGTCGTCGCCAAAATCGCTGCGACCTTGGCTAAACCGCATGGGCTGATCTATATTCCGGCCGGCACGGAAACGACCTTTCTCGCTCCACTCGCGGTCGAGCTGATACCCGGCGTCGGCCCCAAGACGCACAAAACTCTGCTCCAGCGTGGCATCAAGTCCATCGGCGATCTGCTCGCCAGGCCGGAACTCGCGACGCGCTATCTCGATCTCAGCGAGAGCAGCACACGAGAGCGGCACCATGACCATTCCGTCGGTAATGAAACGACCTTGAGCTCTCCGCTCAAGACTGTCGCGGCGATGGAACAAGTGCTCTGGGAACTGGTTGAAGAAGTCGGCGGCCGGCTGCGCCGGGAGGAATTATTCGCTCGCTGTTTGACCGTCAAGATTCGCTACAGCAATTTCCAGACGATCACGCGTTCGCGGACGCTTGCCTCCCCCACTTGCTTTGATAAGGAAATATTTCAGGTAGTGCGCGATTTGCTGCGCCAGAATGTGACCCAGGGTCGGGCGGTACGCTTGTTGGGCGTCAGCGCCAGCGCGCTGCAAGACTCGGGTTGGCAAGAACCCCTGCTCGATCGCGACCGGCGCAATTCGTTTGAGCGTCTCTATAAAGGCATCGACAAGCTGCGGCAAAAATATGGCGAACAAAGCATCGTCGCCGCCACTCCACGCAAACGCTCGAGTTGATTTTGCCGTTAAAGCTTCATACTGTTTTGTCTTTCAACCAACATTATGGCTACCATCAATTCTCCTTTTCTCGCCGCTTGCCGCCGCGAGCCGACTTCGTATACGCCGGTGTGGCTCATGCGCCAAGCCGGCCGCTACATGGAAGATTACCGCAAGCTGCGCGCCCAGCATGGCTTTCTCGAACTGTGCAAAAAACCCGATCTCGCCACCGAGATTACGGTCACGCCGGTCCAGAAGCTCCAGGTCGACGCGGCGATTTTGTTTGCCGATATCTTGCTCATTCTCGAACCGATGGGTGTCGGTCTGGAATATTCCAAAGGCGATGGCCCAGTGCTGCACCACCCGGTGCGCAGTGGCAAAGACGTCGATGGATTGAGAGAGTTCGATGTGGAAACCGAACTGGAGTACGTTTACGAAGCGGTCAAAAAGATCCGCAAGGAATTGAAGAATAAAGTACCGCTCGTCGGCTTTGCCGGCGCGCCATTTACCTTGGCTTCCTATTTGATCGAAGGCGGCGGTTCGCGCCACTATGTACACACCAAACGGCTCTTCTATTCCGCGCCGGAAGCTTGGAAACGATTGATGGAGCGGCTTGCCAAAGTCACCGGTGAATATTTGAACTGCCAAATCGCTGCCGGCGCCCAAGCCGTGCAGATATTCGACAGTTGGGCCGGTTGCTTGTCGCCGGCGGACTACGAGCAGTTCGTTCAGCCCTACACCAAAGCGGTGATCGACTCGATAACTCCGGGCGTGCCGGTGATCAATTTCAGCACCGGTACCGCCGGCTTGTTAAAACATGTTCGTGCTAGCGGTGGTGACGTCATCGGCCTCGACTGGCGTGTGAATTTGGACGAAGGTTGGGCCACCGTCGGCCATGATGTCGCGGTGCAAGGCAACCTCGATCCAGTTTCACTCTTTGCATCGCCGAAGGAAATCAAAAACCGAGTGGCCGAAGTTCTCCGCCGCGCCGGCGGACGTCCGGGCCATATCTTCAATCTCGGCCACGGCGTCTTGCCGGAAACTCCGGTCGATCATGTCATCGCCATGGTCGAGACCGTACATGAACTGAGTGCAAAATAAAAAGTTTAGAATCGGCGTGCTGGAGCGTCGGAGTAATGCAAAACCCGGAGGCGCACAATCCAGCAATACATTACCCAATACTTCGTCACACCCTTGAATTTGCATGCCTCATCCTTATCAGGCCATATTACTGATCGCCTTCGGCGGTCCAACTCGCGCGGAAGAAATTAGACCGTTCCTCGAACGTG
>DASSGE010000466.1:0-3092 GCA_035693605.1 Binatia bacterium | reverse complement strand
GTCGATCTCAAGAGCTACTGTGCCGGCGGCTTTAAGGACTTGACCCGCATCGCCTCGAGCCGGCCCGAACTGTGGCGGGATATTTGTTTGATGAACCGGCGTGCCTTGGGCCGATCACTGAGTGATTACATTAAATATCTCGAGCAACTGAATCGATGGATTCGTGACGAAAAAGGTGGCTTGCTGGAAAAGGAGTTTATGCGCGCCTATGAAACCCGCGCGCAAATTCCCTAGCAGCGTGACCATGAAACGAATCGAGCCGATCAAGAAACCGCTCCATGGCGTCATCGCCGTGCCGGGCGACAAATCCATTGCTCACCGCGCGGTGATCTTTGGCAGCATCGCCCGTGGGCGCACGAGGATTTTTAACTTATCCGGCGGCGAGGACAATTCGCGCACGGTACGGGCATTTCGCCAGTTGGGTGTGGAGATTGGCCGCGATGGTGACGCGCTTTGCGTCGAGGGCCAAGGATTTGCCGGGCTGCGCCAGGCCAGCGAAGTGATCGATTGCGGCAACTCCGGCACGACAATCCGGCTTATGTCTGGCCTGCTCTCGGGTTTGCCATTCCATAGCGAGTTAGATGGGGACGCTTCGATTCGCCAACGGCCCATGCAGCGCGTGATCGACCCGCTGAGTCAGATGGGTGCCAAAATTCGTAGCAAGGGCGACAACGGCATGGCGCCGCTGGAAATCGACGGCGGTGGATTGCACGGCGTTCGCTATTGCATGCCGATCGCCAGCGCGCAAGTGAAGTCGGCGATCCTGTTGGCGGCCTTACAAGCCGATGGCGAGACCGTAATTGAGGAACCGCAACGCTCGCGCGATCACACTGAAGTGATGATTCGCGGTTTCGGCGGTGCGGTCGGCGTGGACGGCGCGCAGGTTTTGCTCAAAGGCGGGCAGACTCTACATGGTCAAGATGTGCAGATTCCCGGTGACATCTCGTCAGCGGCGTTTTTTCTTGCCGCCGCCGCGATGATTCCCGGCTCGGACGTGACGCTACGTAGCGTCGGGTGCAATCCCACCCGCGACGGGATCGTCGAGGTGCTGCGAGCCATGGGCGCAGCGATTGAGTTGTTCAATGAACGAACTGAGGCCGGCGAGCGGGTGGTGGACATTCGCGTTATTGGCGGTCCACTGCACGGCGTCGCGGTCGGCCCCGAACTGGTGGCGCGGACCATCGATGAGTATCCGATACTGGCGGTCGCTGCTGCCGTTGCCGATGGCGTGACGCGCTTTGTCGATGTGCGGGAATTGCGTGTGAAAGAGTCCGACCGTATCGCCGCGATGACCGAAGGGCTGCGCAATCTCGGCGTCGAAGTCGAGGCCGGCGACGATAGCATGACGATTGTCGGGGGACAGAACTTAAAGGGCGGCGCAGTGCGCAGTTTCGCCGATCATCGAGTGGCGATGTCGTTTGCGATCGCCGGCTTGGTAAGCCGGGACGGGGTCGAGATCGACGACCCTCGCTGCGCCAGCATTTCGTTCCCGAGCTTCTTCGACTTGTTGGAGCAAATTTGTTTGCAATGACGGCAGTTACAGAGGATAGTCTGCCCAAACCAGAGGGGAATCAGTTGATTGTTGCCATCGACGGGCCATCGGGGGCCGGTAAAAGCACGTTAGCCAAACGCTTGGCTAAGGATCTCGGCTTCGTTTACCTCGATACCGGTGCGATGTACCGTGCGTTGGCCTTGAAGGTCTTGCGTCAGGCGGTAGACTTGACCGATGATACACGCCTTGATCGACTAGTCGATGAAACTGAGATCGATCTGAGCCATCGCTCGGGAAATCTTCAAGTCCTGCTCGACGGCGAAGATGTCAGTGGTCAGATCCGCACGCCGGAGGTTAGCCAGATGGCGTCGAAAGTCTCGGCGCTGAAAAAAGTTCGAGAACGCATGTTGGTACTCCAACGCGCGATGGGGCAGCGCGGCAGCGTGGTGGCCGAAGGGCGCGATATCGGCACTGTGATCTTTCCGCACGCCGAAGTGAAAATCTTTCTCGATGCCTCGCCGCAGGAGCGGGCGCGGCGACGCTGCCAAGAACTCAAATCGGCCGGCCGCCAGGTCGATTTAGCGGAAACCTTGCGCGAGATCGAAGAGCGCGACAAACGCGATAGCGAGCGCGACATCGCGCCACTGTGCAAGGCCGAGGACGCGCTGCTGGTCGATTCATCGTCGGCGGATGCCGAGCAGGTGGCGGCATGGGTGCTCAATCAGATTAAAAAGCTAGAGAAAAATAAATAGATCGGAGTTGGTTTTCATGGCTGAACAGGAACAAGAAAAAGAAGGCGCAGCGGCAAGTGGTGCCAGTGAATTCGAAGCGATGTTTGAAGAGAGCCTGCGCACGGTGAAGCCCGGCGGCATTGTCAAAGGCCGCGTCGTCGGCATTACCTCGACCCACGTATTGATCGATGTCGGTTACAAGTCCGAAGGGCAGATCCCGATCCACGAGTTCACCGACCGCCAAGGCAACATCAACGTCAAAGTCGGCGACGATATCGATGTTTACTTCGACTCCTCCGAGAGCGAGAGCGGCGGCATTCAACTGTCGCGCTTACGCGCTGAGAATCTCAAAGTCTGGGATGAGATCGAAAAGGCCTTCAATGAGGGGCGCGGCGTCGAGGGCGTGATTGTCGGCAAGGTTAAAGGCGGCTTCAAAGTCGACATCGGCATTGCGGCATTTCTGCCGGGCTCCCATGTCGACATTCGGCCCAACCGCAACCTCGACCGCTTCATCGGCACCAAAGACCGCTTCGCGATTCTCAAGTTCAATCGCATGCGCGGCAACGTCGTGTTGTCGCGGCGCGAACTCCTCGAAAAAGAACGCGGCGAACTCAAGCAAGAGATTCTCAAAGTTCTCGAAGAAGGCGTGATTCTCGAAGGTGTGATCAAGAACATCACCGGTTATGGCGCCTTCGTCGATCTGGGCGGCATCGATGGCATCCTGCACATTAGCGATATGTCTTGGGGGCGAATCAGTCACCCATCCGAAATCGTCCAAGTCGGAGAAACCGTCAAGGTCGTGGTGCTCAAGTTCGACACCGAGAAGGAGCGCATCTCTCTCGGCATGAAGCAGCTTACGCCGGACCCCT
>DASSGE010000465.1:0-6081 GCA_035693605.1 Binatia bacterium | reverse complement strand
CCGGTTGCGCTGCGTTTACCACTAGCACCCAAGTTCAGTCGGGCCGGCGCGCGCTCCTGGTCAACGATCCGGAAGGAGCACTCCCTTATTTCCTCGAAGCGGCCCAGAGCGCCCCCAATTATGTTTATCGATCGGTTGATTTTCATGAGGGGATCTGGACCTACGTCGGCCGTACGCAATACGCTACCAAGCGCTATGCCGAGGCGCGCCAATCGCTCGAACGCGCACTCTCTCTCGATCCCACCGATCTCTTGGCAAGGCTATATTTCGGTCTTACGTTGGCGCGCACCGGCGACGGAGCAAGAGGTGCCAAGGAGATTATCGCTGGCATGAAGGGTATTTACGATTTTATTGACTATATGAATCGCGCTCGGCCGATCCAGGCATTTTGGGATCCGCTGTTTGAAATCCGCAAGGCGATCGACCCCTATCTAGCGCGTTCGTCGAGCGATGATTTGGTTATTCCCCCGGGGCTGATCGACGACGCCGAGTGGCTGGGCAACAAAATGGAAGATGAAGTCGAGCGCGTGCGCCAGGACGAGCAGCGGATGTATCAACGTGAGTTCGACCGCAGAGGGGGGGGGTCGGTCGGATTTGGCATCGGGTTCTAAACTCGCCGTTGAGATAAATCTCAACGGCGGTTCCAATCGTTCCAAAGGTTCCAATCGTTTTGCAGCTGACCTTTCGACCCGATTCGATGACGAACCCGATCGCCTTCCTATTTTTCTCCTGCAAGCAACTTACCCCAGCCTTTGACCGGTGGAATGATGCCGGTGCGGACCAAGTCGTACCAGACTTCGGCGCTCATGTTGGTAAAGGCAGGTTTGCCGAATTCCGCTTCGATTGCCGGTATCACGTGCAGCGCCATCGCTGCGCCGCCTGGGATCGAAATGCCTTCGGCTTGGGGCCACTTTGTCGCTGCTTCACGGCCGACTTCAAGGGCCATCTCCAAACCTTGTTCCAGGCTCATCGCGAAAGAATCCGACGCCCACTGGTTTCTCTTGGTGATACCGATGACTTCAACGCCGCCAGCAGCGAGATATTCGACAATCGCATTGTTGACCGCGTCAGCCCAGCGGCTGCCGACGGCGAGCTTTCTTATGCCCAGGTGCTTCACTGCGGCGATCAACGCTTCCAGCGGCGCGTCGACGATGATGCCATAGCGTTCCTTGGTTTGCGCAATGAGTTCTTGGACCCGCGGCCGGGTGAGCATTGCCGAGATTGGCGCGCCGCTGAAGATGATCAGATCGGCTTTCTCCTTGGCCAGGCGCTCGACGCAAGTCCAATAATTGCCGATCGCCTTTTCGACACCTTCCTTGGTGTAGTTCTCGAGTCCAAGGCCGGTGGAGATTTCCATGAAATCGTTGGGCACCAGCCGGTAGAGCTGGTAGCAGGGACCGCGCTGTACATCTTCGTGGGCGCGCGGATGGATGACACCGTAGCGAAAACGGGGCAGGAGCAGTTTGGCATAATCGGTCATGGCTCACCTCGGGATTTGGGATCGGAAGAGTTAACCACAGAAAGCATAAATAACACAAAAGATTTTAATCGGGTATTTAGAATGGGTCCTTCGTCATATGCTGAGCTTGAGCAGTTGAATGACATTGTCGCCCAAGATTTTTTCTTTCTCGCGTTTGGGGATCGGCATTTCCTCGATGCTCGGAACCGCAGCCGGTAGGTCGCCGATAATCAACGGGAAGTCGCTCCCAAGCACCATGCGGCCGGCGCCGTAAAACTGATAGGCCATCATCAAACCCGGTTGGTAGAACGATACGGTGTCGCAATAGAGATCGCGCAGGTATTCCGATGTCGGTTTTTTGGTTTTGATGCCGCAGGTGGGATCGTTATAACCACGATCGATGCGGCCGGCCAAGAAGGGAATCCCAGCGCCGAGATGAGAGATGACGAAGTTGAGCTCGGGAAATTTGTCCAGTACGCCGGCGTAAGCGAGCCGTGTCGCCGAGAGAACGATGTCGAATTCAAATCCCAAGATGATCGCCAGCCGCCACTCCTGCATCACCGCTGCTCCGAGCGGCGTCGTCGGGTGAATAAAGATCGGCACGCCGAGTTCTTGGGCGCGCGCGTAGACCGGCAGGAGAAATTCCGAATCGACCATCTTGCCGGCCACGTTCGTGAGCATGCACATGCCCTTGAGGCCGAGATCTTGGACAGCGCGGTCGAGTTCTTTCAAGGCCAGCTTGGTGTCGATCAGCGGCAACATGGCGAGGCCTTGGAACCTCTTGGGATATTTTCTTACGGCTTTGGCGATGCCGTCGTTGATGATCCGGCTCATCTCGGCGCTCTCGTCGGGGGAGAAACGGTCCACACCCGGATGCGGCGAAGATAAGATTTGCATATCGACGCGGTGCTCTTTGATGCGGTCGACGCGCACGTCGGTGTCGAAAAAGTCAGGAATGATCGGCCCGGCCTTGGCGCCCATGCTCAAGATCCACTTCTGCCCTTTGGCGTCGGTCTCGATGCGAACATCGCCAGTGGAGGCTTCGAGCCTCTTTAAATAGTCTTCCGGATATATGTGTGCGTGAAAGTCGATGTTCATGCGTCACTCCTGAATTTGTTCAAGTCGTTCAAAATGTTCCCGCCGTTCAAATCGTTCCCCTTTCCTTATGTCTTCCGCGCTGCCGGGATAATGCTAGGACGATCCATTTGCCCGCGCCAGCATCGCTTTGACTCGCGCGACGGCGGCGCTGCGATCGTAACCGGTGTAGCGTGTCGCCATCAATAAAAATGGATCGCCGGCGAAAAAGCGCTCATAGAGCGTCTGCCGTCCGGCGAAGCTGCTGCACGCCAGATCCCAGGCGAGGCGAAACAGCTGCACTCGATCCTTGCCCATGAGCGTGGCCGACTGGTAGTAACGGTCGATTTCCCCGCCGAGTTCGGCTGAATTTAAATCTTGCGTCGTCGGCGTTGCCATTAGGCCGCTGGAGCCGATGAGCTGCAAAATTTCTATCAGCCTCGGATAAATTTTCGGAAAATAGTTGCGTGCGGTTAAAAGAATGTTGGCATTGGGATGAACGAAGCCATTCGCATCGGTGATGGCGTCGGCCTCGGCGGCGCGCAGGAAAGCGCGCTCGGTTTCGACTGCGTCGACGATCTCGCCGAGCATTTGCTGATAGGCCGGCAGTTCTGTTCGGCCGATCGCTTCGGCGACCAAGCTCGCGACTCCGAGGATGAACTCCGCCTTGGCGAGATTTTTCACCGTGAACTGATGGATGCCATGGAGAAACGCCGGCGTGTCACGGAACAGCCGGTTGCACAATCCAATATCGCCTTTCAAGAACACGCGCTCCCACGGCACGACGACGTCGCGAAATACCGCGACTGCGTCCATCTCCTCGAAGCGTGCCGTCAGCGGATAGTCGGCGATGCCGCCACCGGCATCGAGGCTCTCGCGGCAGATAAACTTGAGACCTGGTGTCGCCACGGGAACCGCGAAGGCGAAAGCGAATTTCGGCGCGTCGCTTTGTTGGGTGCGCGACGGCGACGGGAATACATAGAGCTCGTCGGCATAGGGCGCTAACGTCGCCAGCATGCGCGCTCCGCTGACGATCAATCCGGCACTGTTTTCATCGACGACGTGCAGCGGCACGTTGGGATCTTTTTGTTCGGATTGGCTGCGCGCGCGATTGATCTGCGGATCGACAAAGGTGTGCGTCGCACACAGATCACCCTCGCGGCAGAGCTCGTAGTAGGCTGCGATGCGCTCGCCATACTCGGTGCCGTTTTTAGCAAAATAGGATCGTGCCGAAGCGCAGCCGGCGAGGATCGCGTTTAAATAATCCGGCGTGCGGCCGAGCATGCCGCCGCTGAAATCGGCCCAGTGTTTGAACATCTCACGGCGCCGCACGAGGTCGTCGATGCTGCGCGGTTGTATAAAAGACAGACTCACTGGAGTGCCCGTGGTTGGCGAGAAATAGGTCAGTTTGTCGCGCAGCACGGGATCATGCTGCAGATCGTAGATCTCGGCGAGAGTGCGCGCCATCCGCCCCAAGATGGGATGATCGACGACGCTGTCAACGCGCTTGCCTTCGAACCAGATCTCGCGCGAGTCGGCGAGACCGGCAAGGTACTGTTTGCCCGTGCGTGCGGCCATTCAGTCAGCTTTCATCATCCACCAGAACGTGGGCGGACAGTAGCCGAGGCGACGCCGCGCTGTCAACAATGGCGGATTCTTCCCGGATCGCGGTGTCTTGGGTCGGTAGTGCTGGCGACGAAGGCGCCAAGGTTTCGAAGATTTCGGGAAATTAAATTCCCGAACTTCGCGTTCGTCGTGTCAGCGTGCTGGAAGATTTACCGTCAGTAGCGGCGCAAAACTCTCCTGCCGTGCGAACTCTCATGCGCCGAATGCTGCGGTGACTTTCTGGTGTCCGCCGTTGTCACTGTAGGCTTCTTCGCGGTGGAGGCCCAGCGCGCTCAGCACCGGCGCGTCTTGGATCGAAAATAGCACCGCATCAGCTTTGGCCGAGCTATTGATATGTTCATGCAGCGACCAGGGCGGCAGAGCAATTATGTCGCCTTTGCGCCAGCCAAAACTTTTGCCGTCGATGATCGTCTGGCCTTGGCCTTGAACGACATGGTAAACCGCGCTGCCGGTATGGCGGTGCGCTTGGGTGTGTTCGCTCGGTCGCAGTAGTTGGATGCGGCAAGCCATGGTCGGCAGCACCGGGCCGCCAGTCTGTGGATGACGGTATTCCAGCGAAATGCCGTCAAACGCGCTCCCGGTCTGGCCGCGCAGGGCGTCGAGAGCTTTCCAGGTTTGCTCCCACGAGTAGAGCAGCAGCGGCGAGGCGTCGGTCTTTTCTTTAATCCAGGTTGGATTGAGCTGGCCGGTGCCGTACAGCGCTTCCGATGTACGCGCCGGTCGTGATGCGGGCACTTGCGGGTGCGTGTAAAACTGAAAGAACATGGCCTCCAGCGACGCGATCAATGGAATGTCGAGGCCATCCATCCAGACTATCCGGTCCTTGGTCTCGTTGCCATGATCATGCCAGGACCAGCTCGGAGTCAGGATCAAGTCGCCCGGCTCCATGTAGACGCGCTCGCCGTCGACGGCAGTGTAGGCGCCGCTGCCTTCGATGATAAAGCGGATTGCCGTCGGTGTGTGACGGTGAGCGCGCGCGACTTCGCCGGGAAGCAACACCTGGACGGCGGCAATCAAGTTATTGGTCGTCGCCCAGCGCCCTTCCAACCCCGGATTGAATAATTGCAGCGCGCGCCGTTCATCGCCGACGGGAACCGCTCGGGTCGATTCAGTGACGATCGGCTCCAATGTGGACCAGGGCCACATATGAGCGATCATTTTCGGCTGCGGTTGGGGCGTCATCTGGCTGGCGAGTTCCCAAAGGCCGTACATATTATTGGCGTGCATGCGTTGGTGAAACGCTTCGCGAGCGGCGTCCGACGGCTGTTCGGCTTTCATAAGCTGCCTCTCCATTGGAAAATTTCGGCTCTGCCGTCGACTCGGTAGTTTTAGCCTCCGGCACGGATCGCCGAGTTGTTCTGGCAGGAAACGCTAGTACGCTTGACAATGGCGGTCAAGGGATTGAGCTGGACTCGGCGGGAAGTCAAATATTGAGAGGCAGGTCTTCAACAAACTAGTATTGTGTTTATGCTCGCACCGTCTTTGGGGATCGACTCTTGGCCGCGCGTGTGCGCTGCCGAGCACGAGGTTACGCGTGAGCGGGATTTCGCGAAGACTTTGCGCGACAATCGTCCTGCGGCCGGAAATTATTTGATTTGGAAACAAGACAATCCCGAGCTGATATTTCCTGACAGGCGCCAGCAACGATCAGCTCGCGGTCGACACGTGACGTGCGAAAGACAAAGACAAGGCGCCGTAAACATATAAAACGGCGCGATTGGACACTTGCTGAGAAGCTACGGCTAATCACTATGTGATGATATGACCAGGCGTTAAATCGTAGTCCAGTCGCTCATTTGCCAATCTTTGCGCCGCTCGGTTAATTCCCACCAACACGCCCCATATTGTACGGGTTAGCATTGATATTCGCACTTTTGTGCGGTGACCGCTAATTCCTGCGCTTCAGTGAAGCTCTTCACAGA
>DASSGE010000464.1:0-2527 GCA_035693605.1 Binatia bacterium | reverse complement strand
AACGCGCAAGGATGAGACCACTAGAATCTTGAGCAAGTTCCTCGGCACCAAAGATCCAGAGGGTTTGACCGAATCCTGGGAGTACGCGGCAAAAATGCCGTCTAAGCCCTACGCGGTCGAGAGCGCCGTGCAGGCGGTGTTGGACCATTTGGCCGAAAGCCAGCCCAAATACGCGCAGTACAAGCCCAGCGAATTCATTGACGCTCGCACGCTTAGCGAAATCGATAAGAGCGGCTATATCGACAAGCTTTACGCCGGCCAGTCGAGATAGGTCAGCACGCCATGCTTCGCGATCAAGACAGTGGGCAGTTCCGGCTGGTTTCGGAGTTTCAGCCGCAAGGCGATCAGCCCCAGGCGATCGAGAAGTTGGTTAAGGGACTTGTGGCCAAGCGGCGCCACCAGGTGCTGTTGGGCGTCACCGGGTCGGGCAAGACTTTCACCATGGCGAATGTCATCGCCCGGGTGAATCGACCGACTCTGGTCATCGCGCCGAACAAGACGCTCGCCGCGCAGCTTTATGAAGAGTTTCGCACGCTGTTTCCCGATAACGCCGTGCGATACTTCGTCAGCTACTACGATTATTACCAGCCGGAAGCGTACCTGCCGTCTACCGATACTTATATCGAGAAAGATTCGTCGATCAATGAGGAGATCGACAAACTGCGCCACTCGGCGACCAAGGCGCTACTCGAACGGCGCGATGCTTTGATCGTCGCCAGCGTCTCGTGCATCTACGGCTTGGGCTCTCCGGAAGCGTATTTCGATCTGATGGTGTATGTCGAGGAAGGGTCGACGGTCAACCGTGATCAGATGCTGCGCAAGCTGGTCGATATTCAATATCAACGCAGCGATTACGATTTTCACCGAGGCACGTTTCGCGTGCGCGGCGATATAGTCGAAATCTTTCCCGCCTACGAGGACCGCTCGGCGCTGCGCATCGAGTTTTTCGACGAGACCATCGAGTCGATTCACGAGATCGACCCGATCCGCGGCAAAGTGCTGCGGCGCGTTGACAAGGCGACCATCTACCCGGCCAGCCATTACGTCACTGGGCAAGACCGCCGGAAGCAGGCGGTACTGGGCATCCGTTTGGAGCTGAAAGAACGGCTGAAAGAGCTGCAGGACCAGCGCAAGTTATTGGAGGCGCAGCGCCTGCAGCAACGAACTCTTTATGACCTTGAACTCTTGGAAGAGATGGGTTTTTGCCCGGGCATTGAAAACTACTCGCGCCACTTGACCGGACGCCAGCCAGGTGAGCCGCCGCCGACTTTGTTAAGTTACTTTCCCGACGACTTTCTCCTCGTGATTGACGAGAGTCATGTCACCGTGCCGCAGATCGGTGGCATGTTCCGCGGTGACCGTTCGCGCAAAGAAACCCTCGTCGAGTATGGATTTCGCTTGCCGTCGGCGCTCGACAACCGGCCACTCAATTTTGACGAGTTCGCGGCGATGATCCATCAAACGATTTACGTTTCGGCGACGCCCGCGCCCTATGAGCTGCGCGAAAGCAACGGCGCAGTCATCGAGCAGGTGATTCGCCCCACCGGTTTGATGGACCCGGCGATCATGGTGCGTCCGGCGCGCACCCAAGTGGACGATCTGTTGGAGGAGATCCGCAAACGGATCGAGCGCAAAGAGCGGGTGCTGGTGACGACCTTGACCAAGCGGATGGCCGAGGACCTGACCGAGTATTATCAAGATCTCAACGTCAAAGTTCGCTACCTGCACTCCGACATCGAAACGTTGGAACGGGTCGAGATCATTCGCCAGCTGCGCAGCGGGCAGTTCGACGTTTTAGTCGGCATCAATCTTTTGCGCGAAGGTTTAGACCTGCCGGAAGTGTCATTGGTGGCGATCCTCGACGCGGATAAAGAAGGCTTTCTCCGCTCGGACCGGTCGCTAATCCAGACCATCGGCAGGGCCGCGCGAAACGTCAATGGCACGGTGATTCTTTACGCCGACGGTGTTACCGACTCGATGAAGCGCGCCATGGATGAGACCGAACGGCGGCGTCGATTGCAGTCAGTGTTCAACAAGAAGCACGGCATCACGCCGCAAACGATCATCAAGGCGTTGAGCTCGCCGCTGGTGAAGATCTACGACGCGGACTATTTCGACATTCCACTGGCTGCGGAGGGGAGCGCACACTATCGCCCGGGCGAGCTCAATCGGAAGCTACGCAAGTTGCAAAAGGAAATGAAGGAGGCGGCGCAGAAACTGGAGTTTGAACGCGCCGCGGAGTTGCGCGATCAACTACGCCAACTGCAAAGCCAGGAGTTGACGCTGCGGGATTCGCCGCTCGAGTCGAGTGTCGACAGTGAATGACCGGCTGTAGCGGCACACCATGCTGCGGGAATCTACCGCAGAAATTAAAACTATTGAATTTAGCGGTTTTCGTTTTCTGACACTTGCGTCACATTGACCGCCAGATCTACGGGGTCACGATGTGCTGCGGCGAACGGCCCGTGAGGACGGTCGCCGGCCGATTTTCGGTAACGGACAAAGCGCACCGCGGTCTTGGGCGGTC
>DASSGE010000463.1:0-2268 GCA_035693605.1 Binatia bacterium | reverse complement strand
AAACACTGTGCAGGAAGTCTTCCTTATCTGTTCCGACGCGGAAAAAACCATCGAATGGGTGAATGAGCAATTCTCCTCTCCCTAGAACTCAATCGGTAGTGTCTGTCGTCAGCGCCGAATCGAGATTCGACCGATCGTTATTTCTACATCACTCAATTCGATAGCGGACGGCGCTCCTTCGAAGATCTCCATCGGCAATTGTTCACGCGGCACGGACGGATCGCGCTGCACGCGACCGCGGACGATGGACTGCTCAAGCCAATGAACGCAAGCGAGAGCGGGCGTAGACTTTTCTTCGGTATTGGAGTAATCGGGCTCATATGCCGATGCGAAAAAACACCACCAGATTAGGATTCGGTTTGGAGCCGGCGAAATGGCACGCAGCAAACGCTCAATTCCGCTTCATTGTTGTCGCGCTGATTTTTCTCGCCGCTAGCGCTGCGACTGCGCGTGCCGCCGATCAAGTGATGACTACCTATCAGTCGGTGACGATCGGTAGCTCCACGCCGCTGTGGATCGCTAAGGACGCCGGTTTTTTTGAGCGGCAAGGACTCGACGTGAAGATCGTGTTTGTCGAGGGCAGCCCGCGCACCATGCAGACGCTCATCGCGGGAGAAGCGCAGATCGTCGAATCCACAGGTCCGGCAGCGCTCAACGCGCGCGCGGCCGGCTCTCCCGTGGTCATCGTCGCCGGCTATGTCAACGTGATGCCGTACTACCTAATCGTCGACAACTCGATTAATTCCCCGGCGGACCTGAAAGGTAAAGTGGGCGCCAATCATATGCCCGGAACCGCGGCCGACACGGTTATTCGCATCGGCCTGAAAGCGCTCGGATTGGATCCGGATCGCGACGTGTCGCTCCGCGCGATCGGCAATACGCCGATGCGTTTGCAGGCGATGTCGGCGGGCGTTGCTCAATTTATGGTCGCCCAGGATCTCGAGCTTCAGCAGGCGAAGCGCCTCGGTTTCAAGCTTCTCGTGGATTACGTGGCCGCCAAAACCCCCTTTCCGATGGGCGGCGCCGTAACAACTGAGCGCTACGTGAGGGAGAAGCGTGACACCGTGCTGCGCTACGTAAAAGCCCTGGCTCAGGCGTTACACTATTTGAAGACCAACCGAGAAGGCTCGCTGGCGATCATTTCCCGCTATGCGCGTTTCCAAAATCGCGAGGTGATGGGAGCCGCTTTCGATGCCGCCCGGCGTCTGTACAGCGAGATCCCTATGCCGCCGACCGATGGATTCGATCTCGTGGCCAAGGAACTCGCCCAGCGCAATCCAAAGCTACGCGATTTCGATACGAAATCTGTCGTGGACTTACAGTTCGTCAGAGAACTCGAGCACAGCGGCTTTCTGAAAAGCGTAAAGGGGAATTAATCCGGCGAGCAATCAACCGGGCATTTCGCGATCGGGGTATGGACCCCGCTCGCAATTATTTTTGGGGGAGTAGATTTTGCGCGGCGAGGGCTTTGGTGATGGCTTGTACATAAGACGCGATCGCTGTTTGCGCGTTTTGCTGCTCGGTCGTCGTGACGGTGCCGGTCCACACCAAATCGTTCCTGGCAACATCGTAGAGCACGGTCTCCGAGGTGTATTCATTGTAGCGGTAAGGTCCGGACGCTCCCGGTATTCCAGACCACTCGGCGGCAGCGTTCGAGCCGAAGATCCCAAACGATAATTCCGGTCCTACCACGGGGTACCTAGTCTTCTCTTCTACCTTAATGGACCGCATCAAGATCACGCCGTCGGCGCCCGCCTTTTGCGCGGCCGCCTGCAGGTTGGTTTCACTTACCGCTTCATTTTCCGGGATGTAGCGATAGCTTGGCAATCCGTTCACCCCCAAGGCCGCTAATTGAGCGACGAATTCGTCTTCGAAGTTACGCCGTAGGGTGGCGGTCCCGCTCGGGCCTCCGACCATCACTCGCCGGAAGGAGCCGGAAGGCACCGCGGGATTACGCCACTGACTGACAGCGGGCGTAGCGGTCGAACAACTGTTGAGAGCGAGGGTGGTGAGAGCAATCCCCAAAGTGGCTAGGAGCAGTTTCGGCGTCATGGCTCATCATCGCGCCAAATCAACCGTTATTGAAGATCCCTCAAGAAATATTCTAGCAACGTTGCGCAGAGTGACGGCGCCGACCACAAAGCTACCCGGTCATACAAGCAGCCGGGTGAGGCGCGAGTTATTAAGTTACTCTTAATCACGCCGGCGCCCGCGCGAGATTTACGCGGCAACTGTTTCGCGCTGCGCGACCTTAGTGACCCGCGACAT
>DASSGE010000462.1:0-2332 GCA_035693605.1 Binatia bacterium | reverse complement strand
GCCCTTTGTTTCACCTGACGACGTAATCTTCTCGCGCTTACGCTTGTTCCGGCGCGAGTGCCGGTTTTTCGAGTCGGCGGCTTCGATTGCTTCGACGTTCCGACCCCCTCGATTTCAAGGGTCCGACCGAAGTATCGCGCGATTCCGTCGGCATTGATGTGTGCTGTAGCGGGATCGTCGAAGTGGGCAAACTATGCGGCGTAATGAAGCAAGGATAGAGGGACAGGCTAAGCAAAATGGAAATCCAGCATTTTTTCGATCCGGCAACTTCGACACTAACCTACGTTGTCCATGATAGCAGGACCGGGGTCGTGATCGATCCCGTATTGGATTACGAGCCGAAGGGCGCGCGCACATCCTTCCGATCCGCGACGACCGTGGCGCAATATATTGACGATCGCCATCTCGAAATACCCTATGTGATCGACACCCATGCACACGCCGATCACTTGACCGCGATGGTATTCTTCAAAAACCGTTACGGCGCCCGCACCGTGACCGGAATCCGGATGGGCGAAGTCCAGCGCAGTTTCCGCGACATCTACAATCTCGGCGCGGACTTCCCGGTGGATGGGCGGCAGTTCGATCTCTTGCTCGATGAAGGACAGGAACTCAAAACGGGTTCGTTACGGGTGCGCGCGATGCACACGCCCGGACATACTCCGGCGCATATGTCATGGCGGATCGACGATGCGCTGTTTGTTGGCGATACGCTATTCATGCCGGACTACGGCACGGCGCGCTGCGACTTTCCGGGCGGGTCCGCCGAGCAACTGTTCGATTCCATCCAACGCATCTATACCCTACCGGACAGCACCAGACTTTTCATGTGCCATGACTATCAGCCGGGCGGTCGCGAACTGGGTTTTGTCACGACCGTAGCGGAACAGAAGCGGACCAATATTCAGCTGCGCGAAGCGACGACCAAAGCAGAATTTACGACGCTCCGACAAAAACGCGACGCGGAGCTCGACATGCCCGCGTTGATGTTACCCGCGATACAGATCAATATTCGCGCCGGCGAGTTTCCTGAGCCGGAGGCAAACCACATGGTTTACCTGAAGATCCCTTTGAATCGATTTTGAGACATCGGTTTTCATGTCGATCGCGCTTTTCGCATCGCGGTCACTCAGCCGGTAAAGACGCGGTAACCATCAAGTCGTCGGGCGTGTTCAATCGGTTGGTTCGTTTGCAGCGTGGTGATCCCGATCTGCATTTAGCACAGAGGTCAGAGGTGGCGGTTATTAGACTTCCGCTGCGGGGGACGATAGTGTCGGCTTTAGCGCCGTGTTCTATCGACGTTGCAATCACAGACTGCGAGCTGATGACCCGTGATCCTTCGGTTTTTGACGACCTATCTTTCGCGCTTCTTCGACGTGCGTCCTGGTGAGGCGTCGCGCATCGGATTGATGGCGGCTTTTCTGTTTTTTTTGCTCGCCGCTAATAACGTTATCAAGGTTGTCAGGGATTCGCTGTTTCTCAGTCGCTTTCCGATAACTCAGCTGCCTTATGTTTATCTCCTCGCGGCCTTGCTCGCCGGCATTTTCATCGGCGTTTATTCCCGTTATACGGCGAAGCTTTCGCTAGCTCGACTGATTCCCGGTTCTCTCGCGTTCGTCATTTCCAACGTCGTCTTGTTCTGGTTCGCGATCACGCTTTATGACGCCGGCTGGGTGCTCTACGCATATTATATGTGGTCGGCGATCGGCGGGCTCATTTTGGTGGCGCAGTTTTGGATGTTGGCTAACGGCATGTTCAATCCGCGCGACGGTAAACGCCTCTTCGGCATGATCACCGCCGGCGGAACCCTGGGCGCAATGATCGGCGGGCTGGCGTCAAATTGGGCGGTGCGTTTTCTGTTCGGCACCCGAGAGCTCCTTTGGCTCGTGGTTGCGCTGCTCGCCGGCGCTTTCGTCATGGCCGGTTTAGCCCTGAGGGAGCGCGATCGATTGTTCCATGTCAACCGCCGGGATAAAAACGCGGTTCAGGAAACAGTGCCTCCGAACGCGCCAGGCATATTACAGGAGATTCTCCGCACGAGCTACCTGCGCACCATCGCCGGGGTGATTTTTGTTTCAGTGGTGGTTTCGACCTTGATCGACTATCAGTTTAAGGCGACGGCGAAACTCGCCTATCCGTCCGCAGATGCACTCGCGGGTTTTTTCGGCACGTACTATGCGTGGCTGAGCGCCGTTACCATGGTCGGCCAGCTCTGGCTCACCGGGAAGGTTCTGACAAAATTAGGTTTAGGCCCAGGTCTGCTCTTTCTTCCCTCTACGCTGCTTGCGGGATTGCTCAGCATCCTGGCGTGGCCGGGTTTGATCGCGACTAC
>DASSGE010000461.1:0-2396 GCA_035693605.1 Binatia bacterium | reverse complement strand
GCGCTCGCTTGGGCGGCAAAAAACTCACCGGCAAACGGCGCGTTTCATGGCGCTCAGCAGCGTCTCGACGAGCGCATTAACATGCTCAAGTCGTTGCCGTGAGCATGTGAACGGAGGAATTATGAAAAGATTTCTCAGTGGCAAGATCCTGGCGGTCTGCAGCTTGATTGCCCTACTCGGCAATGCAGCCTGCGAGAATATCGCCTTAGTCAAGCGGCCGACTCCTGAAATCGATGGCGACGAGATCGTCGGCGAGATTACTGCAATAAACCTGCGGCTTAATCAAATCACTGTGCGTTCAACAGAAAATCACGCGAGCCGCGCAGTGACGCGGTTGATTCACTTGGAAGAAAATACCCAAGTCCTCTATCGTGGCAGGGAATTTCCGCTAAGCTCATTAGAGATCGGCGACATTGTCGCGCTGCAGTTGCGCAATCGCAATCGCGGCGGCTCGACGAATCTGGTCCGACTCGAGCAAAGCCGAACAGATCGGCAGGCCCGGCAATCCGGAACTGGATCACAAAGAATCGAAGGAACCGTTGAGCGAGTCGATTCGAGCAACGGCACTTTCGAACTACGCGAGCGCTCTGGAAACAACGTGCGCGTGTCGCTTGCGCCGAACGCGCATTCACCGGTCGCCGATCAAGTCAGGCGTCTGCGTCGTGGCGACCACGTGTTAGCTGAAGGCAAATTTGTCGCGGGAGATCGTTTCGAATTAGAAGAACTACTTTAGGCTTATATGCGGGCCGTGGCTCACGGCTGTCGGTTTGTCCGGCTTTACTATCGGCAAATGTCCTTCAAAGAAGGAAATCCGCTGATTACCACTTAAAATAATCTGCAATTCGACACCAGTTTCTGCATCTGTCGTGGCACACGAATTGCGCACCTGTTGTTCATGGATCTAAACGGGAGTACTTATGGAACAACAAGATGTGCAAGATGTGGAAGTCGCAGTCAATGAAGTGATCTCGGTTCTGCGAGAAAGTGACGCGGCTGCAGCGGCCAACCCGCGCGAGACGCATATTCTAGCCGCGTATATGCTGTGCAGATTGTTCGGCAGCGAGGGGATCTGTTCACGCAGCTGGCATTGATGAATGTCAACCAATTCTGAAAGAACCGGCTAAATGCACAAGTCACTCGCAGCGGATTCCGCGCAGCAAACCACCGAAGCAGTTGGTAAAGCGGTTCTGGTGGTTGACGACGAACAAAACTTCTTGTCGCTTCTTCGTTGGTTTTTGAGCAATCGCGGATACGATGTAGAAACCGCGGCGAGCGGTGAAGAAGCATTGGAATTGGTTGAAGCGCGAGCTTTTGAACTTGCGCTAATCGATATCAGAATGGGACCGATGGATGGATTGACGCTTTTAACTGAGTTAAAGCGTCGGCTCCCCGCCATACGGGTCGTGATCATGACCGCCTATCCGACGGGAGGGGCGATCAAGCAGTCGCGCGACAAAGGAGCTGCGGCATTTCTGACCAAACCCGTGGACCTGCAGGAGTTGATGAAAACCATCCATGCTCTCTTCTGATAATCACCACGGGAGATGAGTCAGATTGCATTGCGCTTGCGGTACTCTTTTATGGCGCTGCTTGCTTCGGTATTTGCATTCCGTGCGCCAGCCACACTGCGGACTCACCTAGTCAGACTGATTTTTGTCGCACTTATCCCGCTTATCATTTTTTCAGCCGTGTTGATTATTTTGTTTGCCCGCCAGGAGCAAGCAACTCTCACCGTGGGCCTTAAGGAAACCACGCGTGCTTTGAGCGCCGCGGTTGAAAAGGAATTCGAAGCCAACATTACAATGTTGGAAGCGCTCGCGTCGTCGGAAGCTCTGGATGCCGGCGGGTTGCCGGATTTTCGCCGCAGCGCGTGGCGGGTGCTCCATGGCCAACAGAATTGGGCGGGCATCGCTCTTTTCGATCCCCGGGGCGAACGAGTGATGGCCAATAGCAATCCCGGCGTCAGTTTTGCCGCCGTGGATCGGCGCAGTTTAACCCAAACCGTACAAGAAAAGCGGCCCAGAGTTAGCGGTTTTTCCGGCGGCCTGGAGGGTCAGGTACAAATATTTGTCCCGGTCATTCGCGAGAGTAAAGTGATTTATATCCTGACTGCAGCGCTCGGTCGCGATGTCTTCGCGGCAATATTGCTGCGCCAGAAAATTCCGGCCGAGTGGATCGGGACAATTATTGATGACCGCAAAGTTGTTGTCGCGCGCACTCGGGCGCCAGAAATGGCGGTCGGTAAGCTCGCCGGGCCGTTGTTGCAGCATTCCGTTCCTGCCGGCGCGGATCGGATTTTTACTGGCGAGACTCGTGAAGGCGTGTTCTCGTATGCAGCGGTGAGCACCTTGCCGTACTTCGGATGGTCGGTAGCACTGATCGTCCCGGCGACGCAG
>DASSGE010000460.1:0-9522 GCA_035693605.1 Binatia bacterium | reverse complement strand
ATCCATTTTTTATAGAACTCGTGGGACTTGTTGGTGTCGACAAAAACGTAGCCGTACTTGTCGTCGGGTCCGGGTTTTGTCACCCGGACCTTTTGGTGCCAGCAATGCTGGCCGCTGATGAAATCGGGCTGTACCGGGAAGGTCAAATTCTGATGCACGCCGCCGTCCTGCCAGAAGATTCGCGAGGAGTCGGGATCGTCGCTTTTGAACGGCTGGATGCCGTGAATCGTCCGCATCATCCACTTGCCTTCGCCCATCTGCTTCAAATCGACCAACGCCGTCGACCAGCGCTCGCCGCCTTGATCCTCGGCCAAGCGCCAACGGCCGAGATGGTGCGAGCAGGCGATCACGCCGGGCTTGATCCCTTCGGTGACCCAGACTTTATCGACGAAGTAACCGATCTCGGTGTGAACCTTCAAAAGATCGCCGGTCTTGACGTCGAAGTTCTGCGCGTCTTTCGAATTCAACCAGAGCGGGTTGCGATTCGATATCTCGTAGAGCCACTTGGCGTTACCCGAGCGTGTATGGATCAATGTCGGCAAACGAAAAGTCGGCAGCAGCAACATCTCGCCGGCATTGATGTCGATATTGTCGGGATGGACATGACTCTTGATGTAGCCGGGAATCGCATGCTCGGGCCATTTCCAATCTTTGATGGTCTTGGAAAAGAATTCCAACTTGCGCGACGGTGTCGGAAAACCGACCACCGCTTTGCCGTCGATCTCAACGCCCAGCGCCGCGCCATTCTTGGCGACGACCTTGGTCGCCGTATCGACCGTCGAATCGGCGAGATCGGCGCTTTTCACCGCAGCCTCGTGGACTTTGTAGACGTTGTCTTCAATGAGAAACGCGCCGTACTTGCGCATGTATTCGAGCGGTTTCAACCCTTGCTTGGCCGCGGCTTCCGGCAGTCCCGGCACGCTGTTCTCGAAGATCCAGCGATAATAATCCTCCACCGTCATTTTTTTACCGGGCTCGTAGGGCGACTCGAAGTATTTGCGAATGCCCAGCGTACCATCGGGATCGACGCGCCAGGACAGTTCGATCCAGAATTCGTCCTCTTCCCACACCTGGCCGATACCAGCCGCTTCATGGGCTTCATAGGTCGTGTTGAACGTCTTTCCCTGCTTTGCCAAGGCAACCCGCAGAATCGGCTGACGGAAACCGATCCAGCGTGCCGCCTGAGTTTCCTGGCTCATCAAATCATGGCGCTCGGAACCGTGGCCCATGGGCAGGACATAATCGGCAAACCAAGCGGTCTCGCTCCAGGTCGGCGTCAGACAAGCGTGGCGCTCGACTTTATTCTCGTCGGAAAGCATCTCGATCCAGCTCATGCCATCGGGATTGGTCCACACCGGGTTGTAGACGCGTGTGAAGTACATCGCCAATTTGCCGCGACCTTCTTTGATGAAGTGCGGTAATAAAAAACTCATCTCGAAAAACGCCAGCGGGAACTCCGCGGGAATTAACATCTCGTTCCAAACTTTTGACGGGGGCGGCATCAGCGGAGGCGCAGGAATAAATTTATTCGCCGCATTGGGTGCGGTGCCGCCGACGGTGCCGACAGCACCGACCAGAATGCTGAGGAACTGCAAAGCCCGGGCGACTTGCCAGCCACCGAGGTTACCCGCGGCGGTGTTGCGCCAGACATGAGCGGCGAACGCTGAACCCGCTTTCGCGACCTCGCGCGCCACTTCGACGACCACCCCCGGCTCGATACCAGCCTCTTTGGCGGCGAACTCAGGGCTGTACTGACCATAGACTTCTTTGAGCACAGCAACAAAGCTGGCAAAGCTTAATTGCTTTTCCGGATGTTCCTCGCGCAAATACTCTTCCCAATTGACCCAGCGGCGCAAAAATTCGCGGTCGAATAGATCTTCTTGCAAGAGCACATTGCACATCGCCAGCAGCACGGCAGACTCGCTGCCGGGCCAGGTTGACATCCAGTAGTCGGCTTTCGACGCGGTGTTGGACAGACGCGTGTCAATGACACAAATCTTGGTGCCGGCCTGTTTGGCTTCGATGATGCGTTGGGCGTGGGGATTGAAATAGTGGCCGGTCTCCAAATGCGAACTCAGCAGCAAAATGAAACGTGCATTGGCATGATCCGGCGATGGCCGATCGATGCCGGACCAAAACGCGTAACCGGCCCGGGCGCCGGCGGAGCAAACGTTGGTGTGGCTGTTGTGACCATCGATCCCCCACGAATGAAGGATGCGTTGATGATAGAGCAGCTCGTGGCCCGGCCGGCCGACATGGTACATGATCTCGTTGCGCCGTTCTTCTTGAAGCGCCTTGCGCACGCGCCCAGCGATGTCGTCGAGCACTTCGTCCCAGCTGACTCGCTCCCATTTACCTTCGCCGCGCTTGCCGACTCGCTTTAACGGATAGCGAATGCGCTCAGGGTCGGTCACTTGATTGAGCGTCGCCGGCCCTTTGGCGCAATTACGGCCACGACTGCCGGGATGTTCGGGATTGCCCTCGAAGCGGCGAATCGTATTGGTTTCTTTCTCGACCACAGCGACCAGGCCGCAGGCGGCTTCACAGTTAAAACAAATCGTCGGAATGATCCGGCAATGCTTTTCTACTTTACGCGGCCATTGCGCCGTGTCGTACTCGACCCAGTCGTCCCATTTATCCACCGGCGGATAATTAACCAAGCCGTTCGCTTCTAATTTCAAAGCATCCGGGTTTAACGGCACACGCGGTTCATTCATAATTTTCAATCCTTCGTGAAAGCAGTCGTCAGATCACAGCTGGAGCTCGCGCGCCCAGTTTACTGATCACTGACTACTGACAACTAGCTAGCTCAACGGCACCGCCTGGCCGGCTTTGACCCATAGATGCTCGTACATCCACAGGCCGAAGAGTGCCAATAAGGCAGCCGCAATATTCGGGATCAGTGAACTGATCGGCCATAGCACCAGAACGATGGGCAGAAGAGTTCCGACAATGATCACAAATATCCAAAATGATTTTTTCAGCGGTCCGCGTAGAAGCATGTCGCCGGCACGAACGGCGTCTTCGGCGCCATGTTTCATAAACAGTTCGCCGAAGATCATTGCCAGACTCAAGCACAGGGAAATCACCAGGAGATGACCGAGCCAACTAAACAGCGGCAAAGTGACGCCGAGCACGCTGCCGATCAACGTCAGCGTCGCCGCGCCGGCGGCAATCGCCTGAATCAGCAGATGCCAAAACAGCAACGGGCTCTGCCAAAAATCCCGGCCGCGCGCCTGGGCGAACAGAAACGCCGAATACCCCGCGGAAGCAACGGCGAAAGTCGCGGTCGCCCACACCAACATGGGATGAACGGCGTTGCCGGTGAGGATGAGCGCCAGCCAGACCGACAAAAGAATGCCGAAGATCGTCAAGACATATCCGCCTAGCACCAGCCACGAGTTGAGGTTGGGCTTGGTGAGAATGTAAAAGAAGCGGCCGGGCTTTTTGAGATCCAGCACTAACAGCAACATAGTCGCGCCGAGAAAAATCAACGACACCATTGGACTGATCAAACTCAACACGCCGGCATCCTGCTCAAAGCCCATGTTCAGAAACAGCGCCGACAGCAAAAGCACACCGGCGGAAATCGATTTCGTCCAAAGATACGACGCGATCTTTTTGCCCCAAGGAGTTTCATGCGGTACGTCGTAGACCTCGCGCGCCGCGCCGGGAGTGGATCGCTCCCCGCTCGACATGCGCAGAGCATATAGATCTTCACCCGGGTCTTTGTCAGCCCAAAAGTGACTTTCCTGTGGTTCCATCATCGAGGGATTCAACAGATCCCCATCGACACCGGCATAAAACAATTTTGGCTTGGTGCCCTTCTCGGCTTTACGCACGCTGACTTTCTCCATAGCGATGCGCTTGCTAATCACGCTCGTGGCGTCGTCCAGGTCTCCGGAAAGGATTGCCTGGGTCGGACAAACAACTTCGCACGCGGGCTTGTAGCCCATCTCGACGCGCGAGGCATTGAAATTACATTTCGCCGCAGTGTTGCGATCGGGATCAATGTAGAGCGCGTCATACGGGCAGGCTTGCATGCAGGATTTACAGCCGATGCAGCGCTCATTATCGAAGTCGAAAAAGCAGTCGGCACGGCGAAACAAAGCCACAGTCGGACAGATCTCGATGCACGGCGCGTCGTCGCAGTGATTGCAACGGAGCACCGCGAAGTGGCGCCGCGTGTCGGGATAGACACCTTTCTCGACGTACTTTACCCAAGTGCGGTTAACTCCCAACGGGATGTTATGTTCTTCTTTACAAGCGACAGTGCAGGCGTGTCAGCCGATGCAGCGATGCTGATCGATGAGAAATCCGTAACGCATTATAAACCTTTCCGATCAACTAACTTAACTATCAATCGTAACTAAAAGTTTCGACTCTGATAGCAGGAATGTTCAGGGTGGGTCAATTGAATGGAGAAAAATTCTTCTGGAATGAATTATCTCGAAGACGCCAAGAGCACGAAGTCCGAATATTAATTATCCGAACCCTTCGTGCCCTTCGCGGTTCCTTAGAAAATACCTATGCAAGTACTATCTGGGCATAAGGCTTCCGTCATAACGTGAAAGCCGGTAATCCATCCCCTCCCTCCCCCTGGATGCCGGCCTGCGCATGACGAATCAAGGAAACAACCATGGGGGTGGTGGGATGGCCGCAATTTCATACTCTGTAGCGAGCGTAAGCTCATGAACATTTCGTGGTGTAATGAACGATGCATTAGAACTGGCGCGTCGGAAATGCCGGCGGGATGATTTGTTCGACGCTGCGGCCGTTCCAATCGCGCGCCGGCCAGGCGTCCCAGGCGCGCTTGGCGCCGGCTTCAGCTTGGGCGAACAGTTCGTCGTCGTTGATGCGCGTCGAACGGCCGTTTTCGACCACCACTTCACCATCGACCATCACGGTCTCGACATCGGCGCCGCTACCGTATTCGACCAATGCGTTGATCGGATCGCGCATCGGGCCATAACGCGTGGTGCGCAAATTGACGATCACTACATCTGCTTTAGCGCCTACCGCAAGCCGGCCGAGATCGGCTCGCCCGAGCGCATTGGCACCGCCGATAGTCGCCGCATTGAAAACCGCCGCGGCGCGGGCGCCGGACGCTTGGCGATCGACCAGACGGGAAATCAGCGAGGCGTAGCGCATCTCGGAAACGATATCGAGGGGGTAGGTGTCTGTGCCGAGACCGATGCGCACCCCGGCTTCCCGATAACGGTCGAACGACTCCATCGCGAACGCCATCTTGGCGCATTTGTGCGGACAGTGGCCGACCGTGGCGCCGGTCTCGGCGAGAATTTTCATCTCGTCTCCAAGCGGATAATCGACGCGCGAGTGACCACCGGTGATCGCCATGTGGCCGAGGGTCGTGCGCGGCCCAAGGATGCCGACGTCGGCGAGGTATTCGGCCACCGGTTTGCGATACTTGTTGAGGATTTCGAGAAACTCGCGAAAATTGCCGCCGGCATGAATATGCAGCGGCACGTTCAACTCTTTGGCCGCAGCGACCGACTCTTTTAACAACGACGGCTCACAGGTTTCCGCCTGTGCCGGATTCAAGATCCCCTGCAGGCGACCGTTGTGCGCACCGTGAAATTTCTTGATGAAATCGAACGCTAGTTTAAGCCCCGGCCTGCCCTTGTCGGACCGCTCCTCATAGTAATGGCGCCCTTCGGCGTCGGTAAAAATATCATGGCTGCGAAACGGCGGACTGAAGAACACGCGACCACCGGTCTGGCCGACAATGGCGACATAATCGTCGAGAGCGCCCGGACCGCCGCCGGGATCGAGCACCGTCGTCGCGCCATTACGTAGCGCACTATAGAGCGCGTAGCGGCGTCCTAAAGCCACCGCCGGCGGCGCCGGCGGCTCGATTTTTTCTTTCAACGGCGCGCCGAAAACGAACCAGTTAGCCGCCAGATAGTCTTTCTTGGTGACATCGGTAAGCAGATAATCGCCGACGTTGAGCTGGGAGTGCACATGCAAATTGACAAACCCAGGACAAACAATCTTGCCACTGGCATCGATCACCCGGTCGGCCGGTTGCGACCTGTCGGCTCCGACCGATTGAATTGTGTTCCCGTCGATAAAAACCGAACCATTGGGAATGATCTCATGGCCGGAGCCCGACCATCCGACGACAATGCCGCCGTCGATGCGAATACTCATGGTTGTTCCTTTTCGTGAGTTTTTACATCCTCACCCACTGAGACTGTTACGTGACTGTTTTTTCGCGGCCAAGCCGACGAATCTCTTCACCGTATGCGGCAGACTGTGGCGCAGTGCGCACATGGACTACCTCTGTAATCGCGAGCGATAGCGGGGAATCTCTTGTTGCGAGCGGACGGGCATAGTACTGCGTGCACCACCTAAAGCGTTGGCGTGTCGTCTTCTTTGCCGTGCAGAGCGTACCAGTAAATATTATTCATATACCGCCAGCGCCGGACTGTCGCGTCTTCGACTTGCTTGATCGCCGCCGCTTGCAGCTCCGGAGAGCTGCAGTACTTCTCGACGATGGCGAAGCCTTTGGAGCCATGGATTTCGTCAGCGTAGATATGCTCTTCAAAAAAGCGGATTTCCCGCGCCTTTGGTTTGTGACCGTAGTGTTGGTGCAGTGCCGGCACGATCTTCTTGCAAATATCCAGAAATTGCGACTCCAAGCCGATGAACATGCCGGCCAAAGCGACCGGCCACGGGCGCTGATAAACCATGCGCCAGCCCCAGCATTGCAGCGCATCGGTGCCGCCGAGAACGATCGAACTCTCGACGCTGTCACGCTCGACGCCACAGGCGCCGACAAAGTCCTTGAGCATGTCGAGATGGCGATCGTCGGGATTCTCCTCGTCGCCGAGATTTTCGAATAAATAGTTTTTAACGTCGCGCTGCTCGATCTGCGAACCCTGGTAGGCGAGCCAGTTGAGAAACTGCGCGACAAAATGAAAATGCTGGGTGCAATAGAAAGCCATCTGCTCTTTGCTGAGCTTGCCCTGCGCCCAAAGCTCGAAAAACGGATGGTTCTTGCTATGTTTCTTGTCGCGGGCGGCGACTAATCGATCGTGAAAAGAGTTGCTCATATCTCACCTCTAAGCGATCCTGGTTTCAAAACCTCATCGACCTTGATCTAACCTCGCTAAAACAACGACGCCGGCCGAATATCCAATTGCGATACCCGGCCGGCGTCGACTTTCACAATTCCTTATAAACTTTATCCTTCGCCGCGCTCCACCGTCTGCTCGACAGTTTTCAGGCGGATATCCAATAACGCCGGCTGTCCAGCCGCTACGGCGCGCAGGCCGCGTTCGACAGCCTTGCGCACGTCGCCCGGCTCTTCGACCTTTTCACCATAACCGTCCCAAGCTTTCATCATCTGCGAATATTCCGGGCAGGGTGTGATATGCAGGCCCGAAAAGTTTCCCGATTTCACCGCCCAGCCTCCCGGATAGTATTTCGGGATGCCTGATTTCTGCGACAGGTAGCCTTGGTTGTTAAACATGATGGTCAAAAACGGCAGGTTGTGTTCCTGAGCCGCGCCGAACGCCGCCGGTGCCGGATCGTAGTTAAACGATCCATCGCCGATCAAACAAATCACCGGGCGTTTCGGATTGGCCGCTTTTACTCCCAGTGCGGTCGCCAGACCGGTGCCCAGTCCGCCAATGCAGCCGTTGAAGAATGATCCCGGCGTGAGATTGTCCAGGTAACGATGCACCGCCAAACGGTGCGTGATAGTCTCTTCGACGACCATGGCGTCCTTCGGTAATACCTGGCTTATCTCATGGGCAACCCAGCGGGTGTCCATCGGCTTTTGACCGCCGAGCGCAATCGCTTCGTCGCGCCATTTCTTGCGGCGCGCATCGTTCTTGGCTTTGAGCTCTTCGGCGCGGCGCGTGCGCGCCGGATCGCCTTTGGAAACTTTCTTCTTCAGCGCGGCGAGCAAATGCTCCAGCGAAGACTCGATCTCACCGGTGAGGCAAAGATCGCACTGATAGCCGTAATAGGGAATCTCGGCACGCAGCGGATTCTCATCGAGCATCGCGACTTTCGCACCCTTCGACGGCGTAACCGACGCGGGATGCCAAGGTGCGATGACCGAGGCCAAAAAGATGACATCAGCACCCTGCGCGATTTCTTTGACGTCATAGCCGCTGTGCAAGGCATGGGTGCGCGGAATGTTAATCACGCCTGTGCTGCGGGTCTCGACCACCGGACAGCCGAGCAATTCGGCGATCTCGACCAGTAGATTGACGCTCTTCATCGTCTTGCCGGCGTCTTCGGCAACGATCACCGGATTCTGCGCGCCGGCGAGCAGGTTGGCAAGCTCCTCAATGCCCTGGGGATCGGCAGTCGCCAAGGGCGAACTGCCGAGATCCGACGGCACGTCCTTGGTCATAGTGTCGAACATATATTCCATCGGCATCGACACGAACACCGGCCCGCGCGGTCCCGCCATAGCCAAGCGGCAGGCGCGCTGCACGGTTGACGGCACGATCGCTTTAGTATTTACGCCGAAGCTCCATTTGACCGTGTGATCGACCAGCTTGGCCGGCCCGCCCATGTCACCCAGGTGCCCTTGCCATTGGCCACCCACATCCGGTCCTTCATCTTCGCCGAAACCAATAGACTCGCCGGCGAACACCACCATCGGCACTTGCTCGTGCAAAGCCGCGCGCATCGCCATGGTTGCATGAAGCGCGCCCACCGTGGTGTGAATCACCACCGCCGGCAGTTTTCCGGTTGATTTTGCGTAGCCGCTGGCCATGCCGACGGCAATCTCTTCATGGCGCGTGCTGTAATATTGCGGCATCCCCTCGACGCCCGGTTCCGCCAGCGCTTCCCACAGCGGCGACCATTCCGACCCCGGCGACGCGAAGATCTTCTCGACGCCCATTTTCCCCAGAACGCGCAGCATCGACTGCGCGCCAGTTAATCCCTTGGTTTGAATCATGCTCGACTCCTCTCAAATACGTTCGTTGTTAAGCAGGCATACGCGATTGGCGCCTTTTTCTATGTCACCCTCGGGTGCTGAAAGCAACGAGGAATCGAACTCGCCGCGCCGCGGCCAATCGCGATTCCTCGTCTGCTGGAGAATGACAGTTCGGTTAGATGTTGTAAAACCGCTTGGCGTTATTGAGCAACAGGTCCTTTTTTACGTCGAGCGATATGTCGTCACGATTCCACAGGATCGTCGCCGACTCCGGCCAGCTCATATCCCAGTGCGGATAATCGGAAGCGTACATGAGCGTCTTCGAGCCGATCTCCTTGGTCACGTAGCCGATCATCTTCTCTTCCGGCTCGCAGCCATAGAAGCTGTTCTCACTGAACAGGTATTCACTTGGCTTCTTCTTGCACAGCGGCGCCTCGACTTTACCGCGCTTTTCCCATTCTTCGTCCATGCGCTCGGCCCAATACGGCAGCCAGCCGCAGCCGACCTCGAGATAACCGATGCGCAGCTGGGGAAACATCTCTGGTATCCCGCCGAACACCATCGCCGTAAGCTGTCGGAGAATCGGAAATGGATGGCCG
>DASSGE010000459.1:0-4612 GCA_035693605.1 Binatia bacterium | reverse complement strand
TGCGCTCACTGAACTCGGCCGGTAAGAGATTTAGAACGCCGATGGCGATGCTGTTGTTTCTGATTGCGTTCTCAATGCCTGCCTTAGGCCAACAATCGAGCGAAAAAGAGTCGGCTAAGAAGACGCAAAACCCGATCGCTGACCGATTATCACCGCCAACTCGAAGGCCATAGAGGGGCCGACGTCTGGACGGTGCCAGAACGCGCGCTTTGTCTTCGAGCATGGCGCTTACTATATAGAAGTCAACAATCCTGAGTTCCAGGGCCTGTTCCGAAAAACGAAGTTATTACAAGACGAGTACGGCTTTGAAGCGTTTTACAATATTGCGATCACGCGCTGGCCGCAGTTGACGCCCGGACCTTCAGCTGGGTGCGCGGCGCCCAGAAGCACAAAATTGCACTTGGCAGCAGTCCCCTTGGCACCCCGTTCATCGCCAGCAAGCGCAGCATCGGCGCTGCGACGATCCTGGGATTGCTCTTGGAGATGATTTTCTGAAGATTATTCAATTTTCATCCATAAGAAATTTCTCATGTGATTTGGCATTGATGACAAGCTTATGAATCCAGCTTTATTGCAGTAGCTAGTTCGCTGACCGTTTCGTGCGCGCTGGATAATCACGGCATGCCCTATGCTCATGCTGCAAAGCAATTGCAGTCGAATCACTGCGCGTGTCACGGTCTTAAGCGCAGGGCGAGGCACGGCCGTACAAAGAAAATTGAATCAGTATTGCGTCGACAGAAAAGGAGCACGGAATGAACATGAAAGTTCCGCCAAAGAAAACCACAACCCAAAATGCGAATAGCGCACAGTCCGTCGATCTCGAGGGGCAGATCCGCCGCCGTGCTTACGAACTTTACGAGTTGCGCGGGCGCGGTGACGGTCGTGATCGTGAGGACTGGATCCAGGCGGAAGCGGAGCTGGCGAGCGAGCGACAAAACCTGCTCCGGGGCGAGACCGTGAAAGCAAGCCGCAAGCGGCGTGGCATAAACACGGGCAAAGCAAAAGCCAGCCAGCCGACGAAATCGAGATCATCGGCACCAGTCAAGTCACAGCCAGAGTGAGACAGCGGAGGAGGGAGCTATAGATGGCAACTAAGATTGTCGATGTTACGGAACAAAAACGATTGAACGAGGCGCGCGAAGCGGGCATCCCATGGAAGAAGTGGGGTCCCTACCTGAGCGAGCGTCAATGGGGCACGGTGCGCGAGGACTACAGCGACAATGGCGATGCGTGGAATTACTTCACCCACGACCATGCGCGCGCGCGGGCGTACAGATGGGGTGAGGACGGGCTCGGCGGCATCTGCGACGACAAGCAACGGCTGTGCTTTGCGCTGGCGTTGTGGAACGAGCGCGACCCAATTCTGAAAGAGCGTCTGTTCGGACTCACCAACGGCGAGGCGAACCACGGCGAGGATGTCAAGGAGTATTACTTTTATCTCGACAGCACGCCGACGCACTCCTACATGAAGTATCTCTATAAATACCCGCAGAGGGAGTATCCCTACCGCGACCTGATTGAAACGAATCGAAGTCGCTCGCGGGAAGAGTTCGAGTACGAGCTGCTCGACACCGGTATATTTGACGATGACCGTTACTTTGACGTGTTCGTCGAATACGCCAAGGCAGGCCCGGAGGATGTCCCGATCCGTATCACCGTGCACAACCGCGGGCCGGAAGCGGCCCGGCTGCGGGTCTTGCCGACTCTATGGTTTCGCAATACTTGGTCCTGGGGCGATGATGATCGAAAGCCGTCGCTGCGCGAAGCGGGATCTGGCGCAATTAAAGCGTCACACTACGAGCTGGGGGAGTATTGGCTTTATTGCGACGGCGCCCCAGAGGTACTTTTCACAGAAAACGAGAGTAATGCGCTGCGTCTCTGGAACCAGCCCAACGCGTCTCCCTATGTCAAAGACGCGTTTCACCAGTATATCGTCTCGGGACGCGGCGAGTCGGTGAATCCGGCCAAGACTGGCACCAAGGCGGCGGCTCACTATGTCCTCGACGTGCCCGCCGGCGGCAGCCAGACGGTCCGTCTGCGTCTGGCAGCCGTCGAGACAAAAGATGCTTTAGGCGGTTTCGAAAAGGTGTTTAAGAGCCGGATCGCCGACGCTGACGAATTCTATGAGCGGATTACGCCGAACTCGCTGACCGAAGACGAGCGCCGGGTGCACCGCCAGGCGCTGGCGGGAATGCTGTGGAGTAAGCAGTACTATTACTTCGACCTGGAGCAGTGGCTGCAAGAGCACAAGAGTCATCCGCTGCTCGAGTCCGTCCGGCACGGCGTGCGCAACGCGGAGTGGTTTCACATGCTCAACAGCGATGTGATTTCCATGCCGGACAAGTGGGAATATCCGTGGTATGCGGCTTGGGATCTGGCGTTTCACACGGTGTCCCTGTCGCTAGTGGATTTCGATTTCGCCAAGGAGCAGTTGCTGTTAATGCTGCGCAATCTCTATTTTCACCCCAACGGTCAGATTCCGGCCTACGAGTGGAACTTCAGCGATGTCAATCCGCCGGTGCATGCCTGGGCCACGCTCTGGCTGTACAAGTACGAGCAGCAGCTCGGCCGCGCGGATCTGCGGTTCCTGGAGCGCTCGTTTCAGGGCTTGATGCTGAACTTCAACTGGTGGGTTAACCGCAAGGATCCTTCCGGGCGCAACGTCTTTGCCGGCGGATTTCTCGGTCTCGACAACATCGGTATTTTCGATCGGAGCGCGCCGCTGCCAACCGGCGGCTCGCTGGAGCAGGCCGACGGCACCGCCTGGATGGCGTTTTACTGCCAGAACATGCTGGAGATGGCTCTGATACTTTGCGAATACGATGCCATGTATGAGGAGATTGCCTTCAAGTTCATCCAGCATTTCATGTGGATCTCCTATGCGATGGACCGGATTGGCGAGCATCACGATGAGATGTGGGATGAGCAGGACGGTTTTTTCTACGATCTGCTGCGGCTACCCGACGGACAGGCGATGCGGTTGAAAGTGAGGTCCCTGGTCGGGCTATTGCCGTTGTGCGCGTCCACGGTATTCGAGGCGGACGTTGCGACGCGATACCCGAGGCTGGCGGAGATGGTGGCTCTGTTCCGTAAACGTCATCCCGAGTTAATTGCCCATGTGGCGCCAACCGATGAGGGCTTCGTCGGTTATAAGGGACGGCGTCTGCTGTCGATCCTCAACAAAAAGGAACTGGTGCGAGTGCTCGCGTACATGCTCGACGAGAACGAATTCCTCGGACCGCACGGCATTCGCTCCCTGTCGCGCTATCACCTGGATCATCCGTTCGTGTTTCACGTCAGTGGTCAGGAATACAAGGTTAAGTACCTGCCGGCCGAATCGAATACCGGCATGTTCGGCGGCAACTCCAACTGGCGCGGTCCGGTGTGGATGCCGGTCAACGGGCTGATCGTGCGGGCTCTGATAAACCTGTATCAATTTTACGGCGATGACTTCACGGTGCAGTGTCCGACCGGTTCCGGCCGCTACATGACGTTGTTCGAAGTGGCCCAAGAACTCTCACGCCGGCTGGCGGGCACGTTTCTTCGTAATGCCAAAGGGAAAAGGCCGGTGTACGGGGGGGCGGCCAAGTTTCAGGAGGATCCGCACTGGCGCGACCTGATCCTGTTTTACGAGTACTTCCACGGCGACAACGGAGCGGGGCTCGGCGCCAGCCACCAGACAGGCTGGACGGGTCTGGTCGCGCCCCTGCTGGATATCTTCGGGCGGATCGAAGCCACGACCATGCTGGAGACCGAGCGCGGGCATGTGCTCGCCCGGGTGGTAAAAGAGCAGGTCGGCGGAGAAGGAAAAAAGTGACGAGAGTCGCGTGTCGAGGGCAAGCCAATTCGGTTTAACAGGAGCAAACAGAGTTAACGGAGAATGTTTTTTGATAACCTCTGTTTCCTCAGTTGCCTTCTGTAAGAGTGACGATAGGAATTCAAGGAGAGAAGATGGCCGATCCACGCTATCCGTCGCTGTACCAAATCAATACCCGCGTGTGGTTGACCGAACTGTCACGCGGCTTGGGCACGCGCGCGACGCTGGACGATATTCCGGATCCCGCGCTGGACCGTCTGGCAGAAATCGGTTTTGACTGGGTCTGGTTCCTGAGCGTTTGGCAGACCGGTCCGGCGGCGCAGCAGGTGTCACGCAACAATGCCGGATGGCGCAAGGAGTTTCAGGAAACGCTGCCGGAGCTTAAAGAAGAAGATATCGCCGGCTCCGGATTTGCCATCCAACATTACACCGTGCATCGCGATCTCGGCGGCGCAGCGGCGCTGGGCCGTTTGCGCCAGCGGCTGTTACGACGCGGACTCAAGCTGATGCTCGACTTCGTGCCGAACCACATGGCGCCGGATCACCCCTGGCTCGACGAGCATCCGGACTACTTTGTCCATGGCAGCGAAGATGACCTGGCGCGCGCGCCGCAAAACTACTGCCGTATGCAGACGAAAAACCGCTCGCTGGTGCTTGCCTACGGCCGCGACCCGTACTTCGAGGGCTGGCCCGATACGCTGCAGCTCAACTACGGCAATCCAGAATTGCAGCAGGCGATGATCGGCGAGCTAGAGCGCATCGCCGGGCAATGCGATGGCGTGCGCTGCGATATGG
>DASSGE010000458.1:0-3463 GCA_035693605.1 Binatia bacterium | reverse complement strand
CGAGGAGAAGTTCGACAGGTTAAATTGGCATGCCATCGCCGCGTTATCTTTTCATAATGGGTCAAGTGACGACAATGACGGCAATTCCTTGCATTGAAAGTCGCCACTGCAAATCCCATAGACAGCTCGTATAGTTTTGCTTGGTTTTGTTGCGATTGTTCGTATTTCTGGCACTTTGCTTGCTGAGTATTTTTTCGTTTAACGAAGTCTCATTTCCCTGTCCGAAAACAGTTTCTGTGAACAAGGAGGTTCCCATGGCTCTGTGGAATCAAGGCAGCCCTGAAGGTAATTCAGAAAAGCCGGTGCCGCCGGCTCCAACACCTAGTCCGGCCGCAACTGTGGCTGCGGCGACGTCAATGCCGACAGCGGCGCCGACGCCTGTGCCCACGCCAAGGGAAAGCACTTCCGCGGGTCGGCGCGAGTCGGTTTTTGGTCCCGGCGTAACGATTGAAGGCAAGATCGAAGGCGATGCCGACATTCGCATCGGCGGCAAGTTCAAGGGCGACATTCACATCAAGGGCGATCTCAACCTCGATAAAGGCGCCAAGGTTTCAGCCAAGGTTCACGCCGCAAATGTGACCATCGGCGGCGAACTCGAAGGCAATGTGGTCGCCGCTGCTCAAGTGAAACTTTTGGAATCCGGCCAACTGATCGGCGACCTGAAGGCGGCTACTTTGACAGTGGCTGCCGGCTCACGCATGCGCGGCAATGTCGAGTTCGGTTGGGGTGCCGGCGAGTCCGCCAAGTTCGTCAACGGCCACGCTCACGATTCGGAAAAAGTCGGAGCCGCCGGATGAAAGCCGGGCAAGCGGTAGCCGGCGAATCGCGCAGCTGTCCCCACTGCAAAGCGACGATTCTCAAAAGCGCGGCGACCTGTCCGATCTGCCGTCACAACGTGCGCTTCGCCGCGTTCGGCGCGGAACCGAGGAACAGGCCGACAAGCTGTCCGCTCTGGGTCGAGGGAACACTCAAGAACACCGCGGACGGCGCTGCGCTTGAGTATTTCGTACTGATGGAAGTGCGTGATGAGGCAGGGAAAGTGATCTCGCGACAAAGCATCGGCGTCGGCGCGATCCCAAAGGCAACCAAGAGAATCTTTTCCCTGCGCATCGAGACGACACCGGTGTAAGTGGCGAGAGAAATTCACCTCGCGCAAAAACATCCAGGCGTAAAGCTCGATAACAGCTCTTACGCTTTACGGTCTGGGTGAGCTTTGCGCAAGTAATCTCCTGATCCGATTTGCTCTAACCCAGTTTAGCCAGTATGGGTCTCAAGGCGTCGGCCACGCCATTGGCGATGCGATGCATTCCAGCGTCATTGGGATGAACGCGGTCGGTGACGAGCAGGAATAGCGGATCGTTCACCATCGCGAGGCCGTCCGCCAGGTGCAGATTCTTATCGGAGCCTTGGCGCTGGCGGACGACGCGGCTGATGCCTTCGCGGTACAAGCCCGGGCGTTCGTCGTTGGGATTGCCGCCGCGATCTAGATCGGCACGATTCAAAATCGGTATTATGCAGAGAATCGGTTTGATCGGCACCGCCGCTCTGATCGTGGCGATAAAGGCATCGTATTTCACAGCGTATTGCGCCGCGGTTTCCGCCTTGCCGTTGGCGTCGGTTCCCGCGAATGAGTTGGTTCCGAGCATGATCGAGAGCACGTCCCAATCCTTGCGGCTGGCAATAGTCTGGGCGACGACATTGTCAGCCCAAGCGGTGCCGCCGAAGCCGAAGTTGATGCCGATACAGTTCAATTTCTCGGCGACTTGCCAGACATAGGTTTCGCGGGGGCTGGTGACGCCGTGGCCCTGAGTGATCGAATCGCCGTGAAAAAATACCCGCGGCCGATTGTCGGGCGCCGCTTGCTTTAATGTCGCACCGCGGTCAATGCCGATGGCGTGCAAAATGATTTCAGAGTTGCGGTAGTAGAAGGGCAGCAGTACTTGGACTTCTGCCTCATCGACACCTTCTCGATCGTTGAAGATCGTTACATCCTGCTGCTCGAAGTGGCTTAGCGCCGCCATGCTGGTAATAAAGTTTGCGTCGCGGTAGAGCGAAAAGAAGTTGGGCCGCGAGCGTTCCCAACCCGACGCGGGTGTTGCCGGCGGAGTATCCGGTACGTCGACAAAGGTAACGCGAAAAACTAATTTTTTTGAATCGGTGCAAAAGCGAACCGCCATGCCGGCTGACGACATGGCGCGGCGGGCGGTCTTATGGGGCCATTGATCGCGCCATCCTTTCGCTACCCGCACCGGCTGCACGCCATCGCCTTTGGCTTCCCAATCAGCAACGTTGAGCCAGTCGAAACGTTGATCGCGCGGATCGATCCATCGCATCGCTTCGGACATTTAAGAAAATTTCCTTTGACTTACTGCTACTCTCCGAGCGCCGGCATGACCCTGGTGCCAAACAATTCAAGCGAATGCATCACTTGTTCATGTGCCAAACCGCCGAACTGGAACATGCCGACCAGGCTGTCCGGTTTGGCGGTCTCGATCATTATGCGAGCTTTCTTGATCACAGTCTCGGGGCTGCCGATCAGCGAAGTGCCCCATTCGTCTAAACGCTTAATCGTCAAGCCGCCTGGATAGTACGGATAGCGTTCGGTGAAGCGCGTCAAGTCCGCCTCGGAGACCGTCTCGCCGCGCCAATAGTTGTCGGTGGCTAGTTGCCAGAAGCGCATAAGCTGCGGAACGGCTTCGCGCCACGCTTGCTCGTCGGTGTCGGCGACGTAGACGTCGCGCACCATGATGGCGTCGCCTCGGCCATTGGCATGGCCGACATTAGCGAGCTCGCCGCGATATTTCTCGATGGCCTTGGCGCAGTTCATGAGCGGCTGACGCGATAGGGCGAGATTCCATCCGCGCCGCGCGACCATGGCCGGGCTGTCGGGCGAGGTGGCGCCGTAGTAGATCGGCGGATGCGGTTTTTGCAGCGGTTGCGGCCTGCAGGAGATTTCCTCATAACCCCACGCTTTACCCGAGTAGCTGAAAGTTTCGCCGGTCCAGGCGCGCATAAGGATCTCAATGCCTTCGTCGAAGCGCGCTTGCGCGGTATCACGGTCGAGGCGATGTTTCATGTCGTCTTTGGGCACGCCGCGGCCAAGACCGATGTTCAGCCGTCCATTGGTCAATATATCCAACATGGCGCACTCCTCGGCGAGACGCATGGGATCGTAGAGCGGCAGCACGCTGACCAGGTTGCCGAAGCGCAGCCGCTCGGTGCGCCGCGCCAATGCGGCGATCATCAGGTTGGGCGAGGCGAGCATGCCGTAGTCGGAGTGATGATGCTCGGCAAACCAGGCTTCGTTGAAGTGGAGCTTCTCGGTCAGCTCGATCTGTTCGAGCAGCTCAGTGAAGGCTTGCTTCTCGGGCACCCAAGGGCGCGCTTGATTGTAACTGAACGTGCCGAATCGCATAGATTGTCCTCGATGAGGGCTAAGATCCTGATGGAACCTAGCCGATGA
>DASSGE010000457.1:0-4535 GCA_035693605.1 Binatia bacterium | reverse complement strand
AGACGGCCATGAAACTCATCAGCAATTGCCTTGTCTGGCGAAGATCAGATTGATCTTATCGCCAGTTAAATACTTCGAATTGGAGATCCGCATGCCTTCGTTATTAATATTCTTAGCCATGGTCGCCGCCACCGCGCTCGTCGGCGTTCAATTTGGACCTGGACCTTGGTACCTGGCGCTACACAAGCCGTCATGGACACCGCCGAGTTGGATCTTCGGTCCAGTCTGGAGTGTATTGTATGTCGCCATTGCCGTTGCCGGATGGTTGGTGTGGCGTTCCAAAGCTGTTAGCGTCACCAAACCCATCCTGCTTTGGCTGCTGCAATTGATTTTGAACGGACTGTGGTCATGGCTGTTCTTCGGTTTGCATCGGCCGGGCCTCGCGCTGGTCGATATACTCGGCTTGCTCGCAACCATCGGCTTTTTCATCGCAAGCGCCGCTAATATAAGCCGCGTGGCCGCATGGCTATTCGTTCCCTATGCGCTCTGGGTCGGCTTCGCCACCGCGTTGAATTTTGCAATCTGGCAGTTGAACTAACTGCTTTTGATCCAAGACTAAGTCAGGACGCATTATGACCGACAATCTTTTCCCGCGCTTCTCCAACGGCGAATACGCCCGCCGCTACGACGCCGTCCGCGCCGCAATGGATCGAGACAACATCGATGCCATCCTGATATCCGGCGCGCGCGGCTCGCCGGAGGTAGCTTACCTGTCTAACTATCAAGCTCAGTCGCCATGCTGGCTGCTTCTGCCGAGGGAGGGTGAAGCAACCGTTTTTATCCACTTTTTCAATCACCAGCCCTGCGCCAAAGCACAATCCGTTATCGACGACGTCCGCTGGTACGGCCCGGCGCCGATGCCGACTCTGATCGACGAAATCAAACAGCGCGGCCTGACAAAAAGCAAAATCGGCTTGGTCAGCATGCGCGCCATGGCCTACGGCCATGTGACTGAATTGCAGCGCCAGTTTCCCCAAGCTGAGTTTGTCGAGTTCGGCTCTCAGTTCGGCCGCATCCGCCGCGTGCGCAGCGACGAAGAATTGGTTTATTTGCGCAAAAGCGGCTATCTCACCGATCTCGCCTGCGAAGCCCTGGAAGAACATTTGCGGCCCGGGCTAACGGAACAAGATATTCTGTCTATCGTCTACAACGCCTATTTGAAAAACGGCGGCGACCCCGGTATCCACTTCATCGCCACGACGAATATGGACAGCCCCGACCGCTTCGTTCCGTGGCAGCGCCAGACTTCCCGCGTGCTCGAATCCGGCAGTGTCGTGATCACCGAACTGACGGTCAGCTACTGGGGCTACTCGACACAAATTCATCGGCCCTTCGCCATCGGCAAAGAGCCGACACCGACATACCGCAAGCTCTTCGACACCGCTTACGAATGCTACGAAAGCGTGCGCAAGATCTGCACACCCGGGACCACCAGCGAACAGATTGTCGCCGCGACTTCGGCAATAGAAGCCAACGGCTTTACCAGCTACGACAGCGTCTTTCACGGCGAAGCCGGCAAATCACCGGAGCTCGGTACCCGCTCGGCGGCACACCCCCTGGAGAAATGGACCCTGGAAGAAAACATGGTCCACGTCATCCAGCCCAACCCGGTTACCAAAGATTTCACAGCCGGCCTGCAGCTCGGTGCGGCGGTGGTTGTGAAACCAGACGGCGGTGAAGCGCTGCATAACTATCCGTTCAAATTTCCCGTATGCGGCTAAGGAGAACCAGATGAATCTGTCGCAGACAGCGCGCATTAAATTCTTGGCCTTCGACGTCTTCGGCACCGTCGTCGATTGGCGTTCGAGTGTGATTGCCGAAGGCGAGCAGCTTGGCAAAGCCAAGGGCATCAACATTGATTGGGCAGCTTTCGCCGACGCATGGCGTTCCATCTACCGCCCCTTCATGGACAAAGTTCAAAGTGGCGAGCTGCCCTGGACGAAGTTGGACGACCTGCACCGAATGATGCTCGCCGAGACTTTAAAGAAATTCGCCATCGAGAGCCTCAGCGACGACGAAAAGGAACATTTAAATCGCGTCTGGCATCGGCTCAGACCTTGGCCGGATTCAGTGCCAGGTCTAAAACGCATCAAGTCTCGCTTTATCATCTCTCCATTATCCAATGGCAACATTTCATTACTGACAAATATGGCCAAGCACGCCGGGCTGCCCTGGGATTGCATCTTGTCGGCGGAAAATGTCCGCCGCTACAAACCCGATCCGTCGGTCTACCTGCTTGCGCCGCAACTATTCGACTTGGCGCCCGAGCAAGTCATGATGGTTGCCGCCCATGAGCATGATCTGCAATCGGCGAGTAAGCATGGCTTGCGTACGGCGTATGTTCACCGGCCATTGGAACATGGCCCGGGCAAGGCAACGGCAATCCCGCCCAAGGAGCGTTACGATATCGTCGCCGGCGATTTTCTCGACTTGGCCGATCAACTATCTGCATAACTGAGGGAGCCTTCTGTGATTGCGCGAATTCTCGTCGTTCTTGCCATGCTGGCGCTATCGTTAGCCGGAGTGGCCACTGCCCACGCTCAACGCATCCGCGCGGCCAGTGGCGGGCTGTCGATCATCCATTCATTGTTGTGGGTCACCTACGAGCAAAAGCTCTTGAAGAAATATGGACTCGATCTCGAATACATCGCCATCGAGAACGGCACCGTCGGCATGCAGGCGTTGCTCGCCAACGAAGCGCAGTTTCTGTTTTCAACATCATCCCTGGCCGTCAATGCCAATCTGCGCGGCTCCGATGTCACCGTCGTCGCCGGCGGGTTAAATTTCATTCCGGATAAACTGATCGTTCGTCCCGAAATCACCAAGCCGGAGGAGCTGGCAGGCAAGCGCCTGGCGATCAGCCGCTTCGGCTCGTCCTCGGAAACCAGCGCCAAATTGACCCTGGAGAAAGTCGGCGTCAAACCGGAGAGCGTTTCGCTGATTCAACTGGGCGGCGTCTCGACCCGCCAAGTCGCGTTAATGGCCGGACAAGTTCAAGCCACTGTCCTCAGCGACCCTCAGGCGACCGCGGCAACCAACGCCGGCATGAAACTGTGGGTCGATCTGTCGGAAAGCAAATGGGGACTGCCCCGAATTTGCTTTAACTGTTTCATGGCCAAGCGCAGTTTTCTCGACTCGAACCGCGAGGCTGCCATGAATTTCCTCAAAGCCGTTATCGAAGGCCTTTACCTGCTCAAGAAAGACAAGCCGCTTGGCGTGCGTCTGATCAAAAAGTATCTACGCCTGAGCGACGAAGCGGCCGCCGTCGGCTACGATTTCTACATCGGCAAACACGGCGAAGGCATGCTCAGCTTGCCGGAGCGCCGCGGCATGGAATTCATCATCGCCGAAGTAGCGAAAACAAATCCGGCGGCGAGCAAAGCCACGCCCGAAAGTCTTCGCTTGGTGGAACCCAGTTTCTTAGATGAAATCAAGAAAAGTGGCTTTGTCGAGCGGGTGAAATAAACTTTAGGGGAGCATTTGCCTGTCCGGCGAACCCGCTCAACTTCACCAGAGTTTGAATTCAATCTCATTTACTGGCTTTAAATAGAAATCCGCATGGTAGAAAACCACAGGCCAATCGAGCCTGGCGTATCGCGTCGCCACCGCCTGCGTGCTCTCCTGCGCCAGCCCGCCGAGGGCGGGCGCAGGCAGTTTGACAAGGATGCGGTAAAAGATCTGATCGTATCGGTCGGCCTGCCGCTGCTCGCGGTCATCGCGGCCTTTTGGTTTGCCGGACGGTTCGTTCAGCCGGCGCCGCCGGACCATTTTGTTATGACCACCGGTGCGGACGGCGGGGCCTATCATCTGTTCGCGCAGCGTTATCGCGACAGCGTCAAACGCGAAAACATCACAATCACACTCAAACCTTCCGCCGGGTCCATCGAGAACTTGCAGCGCTTACAGGATGATAAATCCGAGATCGACGCCGGCCTAATTCAGGCCGGGGTAGTTAGCGGCGCAGCGCCCCCCGGTCTGCGCTCGTTGGGCGCAGTGTATTACGAGCCGCTCTGGCTCTTTTATCGCGGCGCGGAGACCATCGACAAATTAAGCCAGCTGGCCGGCAAGCGCGTCGCCATCGGACCGGATGGCAGCGGCACACGCGCCCTCGCGCTTCAGCTCCTCAAAGCCAGCGGCATCGATCCATCGGCGCCGGAGCTAGTGCCGTTCGGCGGCACTGACGCGGTCAAGGCGCTTCTCGATGACGACGTCGAGGCGGCGATCTTGGTCGCCTCCCCCGATGCCCCCACCGTGCGCGAGCTGGCGAATGCCAAAGACATCAAGCTTGCCAGCCTGGTTCAAGCCGAAGCGTTCACGCGCCGTTTTCCGTTTCTGACCGCGCTGCAGCTACCGCGCGGCGCCATCGACCTCGCCAGCGATTTGCCGGGACGGGATGTCACCCTGCTGGCCACAACCGCCAATCTGATCGTCAAAAAAGATTTTCATCCGGCTCTCGGACTGCTGTTACTCCAGGCCGCCACGGAAGTACACGGTGATGCCGGTGTGCTGCAAAAGGCCGGCGAGTTTCCTGCGCC
>DASSGE010000456.1:0-4572 GCA_035693605.1 Binatia bacterium | reverse complement strand
GAGGCGGATGAGCGAATCCGATTTCGCAGCAAGAACACCATCGCGCGCGAGATGCTCAAACGAATTGCGCCGCTTGCGTTTTCCGGGCCATCGTGAACGCGGATTCCGGCGCAACGTGAACGCTCATTCCGGGCCATCGTGAACACCGATTCCGGCCCATCGTGAACGATTTTGGCAACCGCGCCGGAATCGGACTTGGCTCTTTTACAGTCTTCGGCGGCGCTGGAGGTTTGGACTCCAACGGCTGACCATCTCCTTGTCTGATTACACTCACAAGGAGAATCGATGTCAGCCCTCCCAATCTCTATGCGCAAAATCAAAGAAGTCCTCCGGCTCAAGTTTGACGCCGGATTATCTCAACATCAGATCGCCGCCGCGCTCAAAATCTCGCCCGGCGTCGTCAACAAATACCTCAAGGCGGCCAACGCCGCCAACATCACCTGGCCGCTCCCTGATGATCTGAGCGAAACCCAACTACGGCGCAAGCTCTTTCCGCCGGGCGCCCCTCCACAACCGGCTTTCGCTCAGCCTGATTTCGCCGCCATTCATCAGGAACTTAAGCGTAAGGGCGTCACACGCCAGTTGCTCTGGGAAGAGTACGCCGCGGCCAATCCCGACAATCACTACAAGTCCACACAGTTCTGTTTCTACTACCAGCAGTGGCGCTCGCGGCTCAAACTCTCGATGCGGCAGACTCACTTCGCCGGCGAGAAGATGTTCGTCGATTACGCCGGCCCCACCGTGCCGGTCACCAATCCGGTGACCGGCGCCATTCATCAGGCGCAAATCTTCGTCGCCGTGCTCGGCGCTTCCAGCTATACCTACGCCGAAGCCGCCTTCTCGCAGAAGGTTCATGACTGGATCAACTCACACATCCACGCCTTCGAGTTCTTCCAGGGCGTCCCTCAACTTGTCGTTCCTGACAATCTCAAGAGCGCGGTCACGCGCCCCGATCGCTACGAACCGGCGCTCAACCGCAGCTATCAGGAGATGCTCGAGCATTACTCGACAGTCGCTTTGCCCGCGCGTCCTTACAAACCGCGTGACAAAGCCAAAGTCGAGGTCGCCGTGCAGGTCGTCGAACGTTGGATCCTGGCGCGCCTTCGCCATCTGACTTTTTATTCATTCGACGATCTCAATCGCACGATCCGCAGCCTGCTCGATGATCTCAACACCCGCCCGTTCAAAAAATTGCCCGGCACGCGCCGCTCGCAGTTTGAGACGCTCGACAAACCTGCCCTTCAGCCGCTGCCGGCCACAGCGTATCAATTCTCCGAATGGAAGCGCGCGCGCGTGCATATCGATTACCATGTCGAAGTCCTTGGCCATTACTACAGCGTCCCGCACACGCTCGTTTCTCGCGAGGTGGATGTCCGCATCACCGGCGCGCAGATCGAATGCATCTATCAGAATCGAACTGTCGCCCTGCATCCCCGCGCGGAAGAGGGCCGCGGCGGGCATACGACCATTCCCGAACACATGCCCTCGCATCATCGCGCTCACGGCGAATGGAGCCCCGGCCGCTTCCTTAACTGGGCCGTCCAGATCGGGCCGCACACGCGTGATCTCGTGCGCGGGATGCTGGAGTCACGCAAACATCCGGAACTGGCTTACCGTTCCTGCCTCGGCTTGCTCGCTCTGGCCAGACAGTACAAGCCGGAGCGCCTGGAAGCGGCTTGCCAACGCGCCATCATCCTGGGGGCGATGCGCCAATCGAGTGTGCGCTCGATCCTCGAACGCGGACTCGATTCGCAACCCTTGCCGGAAGCCCCCGACGAAGACGCCGCTCCACCGCCCGTTCACGAGAACGTTCGCGGCGCGGCTTATTATCAATAATCCTCTCGCGGCTCGATGAAGGCCGCCGCCTTCAAACGGGCCGCGAGACAAGCACTCAATCAACGAAGGAGAATCGCATTGACGACTCAACAAACCTTGCAATCCTTGCGCGCGCTCAAGCTTCAGGGGATGGCTGACGCCTTCGCGCAACAACTCGAACAACCCAACACGCGACAACTCTCGTTTGAAGAACGCCTGGCCCTGCTGGTGGATCGCGAACGCACGCACCGCGACAACCGCCGGCTGCAGCGATTACTCCGTTCAGCGCGTTTCAAACAACAGGCCTGCGTGGAAGAGATCGACTACCAAGCCAAGCGCGGACTGGGGCGGTCGCAAGTCGTATCGCTCATCAACTGCGACTGGGTTCGCGCGCATCAAAACCTTCACATCACCGGGCCGACGGGCACTGGGAAAAGCTGGCTCGCCTGCGCATTCGGCCAGGCGGCCTGTAGACAAGGATTGAGCGTGCGATATGAACGCATGGGACGGTTGCTCGATGAATTGCGGATCGCGCGCGGGGACGGCAGCTACAGCAAAGTCATGCGCCAGCTCGCCCGGCTCGATCTGCTGATCCTGGACGACCTCGGCCTCAAACCGCTCACCCAAACCGAACGGCACGACCTGCTGGAGATCATTGAGGATCGTCATGATTTGCATTCGACGATCATCACCAGCCAGTTGCCGATCAGTTCGTGGCATTCGTACCTGAATGAGCCGACCATCGCCGACGCCTTGCTCGACCGCCTACTGACCAACGCGCACCGGATCGAACTCAAGGGCGAATCGCTCCGAAAGACCCGCCAGAAGTTGACGGATCGTGAACACTCGAAGTAAAACTTCCTCCCCAGCGCCGCCACGATTCCAGGGCGTTCACGATCAGCCGGAATCAGCGTTCACAATCGCCGGAATACGCAGGTTTGCGCCGCCTACGATAAACACCCGGCGCTGAAGTATCAACGCTGGAGTCCGAACACGACCGAGCCGCTCTTTACAGATCAAGAACTGATCACGGTCTACTTGTTTGGACACCTACAAGGGCACTTCAAGCAGAAGGCCATTCACCATTATGTGCGGCAGCATTGGGGCGACTGGTTTCCACGACTGCCGAGCTATCAGGCATTCAACCATCGCCTCAACCTACTGCATGAAAATTGGCCTGTCTTGCTTGGCCAGTTGTGGATCGAACTGGAGATGCCGGTGAGAGCCAGCGGCGCGGACCAATTACTGGATTCCTTGCCGATTATGCTGGCGGTGCGCGGGCGTTCTTGTCACGCCAAAGTCGCGCGCGATCAAGCGGACCAGGGCTATTGTGAGAGCAAGAAGCTCTACTACCACGGGGTCAAGCTGCATCTGCTCGGCGCTAAACAGTATCACCAACTGCCCGTGCCGCTGAGTCTGTGCTTGACAGAAGCCTCGCGCCACGATTTGCCGGTTTTGAAAGAACAGGTTTTTGTGCCTTTGTCCGGCGCTCTGTTTGGAGACAAAGCTTACCGGGATAAAGCCACCAAACAGGCGCTGGCAGTACAGGGCACGAGCCTTTGCACGCCGGACAAGAAAGAGAAAGGGCAGAAAGTCTACAACGTCGGCCAAAGTGGGTTGTGGTCGCGTTTCGTCTCGGCGATGCGGCAACCGATCGAGTCGTTTTTCAATTGGTTACTGGACAAAACCGAGATTCAGAATGCTGCCAAAGTTCGTTCTAGTGAAGGCTTGCAGGTTCATTGCTACGGCAAGCTGACAGCAGCCTTCTATTTGCTATGTTTCAACTCTTGATTCGCATTATCACTAAACAGATCATCGTACTTTGGATCAGCGTATTCCCAGTTGTGACCAGATGCAATCAGATAATCTGCTACAGCTTGAAGGTCAACGGTTGGCGGCACATTTATAGAAATCAAGTATGGCTGCATACCTTCATAGTCGCACCCTAGCTTGACAATGCCATCGAGAAAAGGTTTTGCCGCCGCGCTCGTTGTTTCATATCCTTTTGTAATAACGCGTACTGTCCGATTCCCTGATTTTTCGACAACACGAACGAAGCATAAAATGCCTTCCTCGTCAGGTTCTGCTTCGACGATGTCTTGCCAGGACACGCGATAAGCGAAAAATGGATTGTTATCAATCTGGTAAAGGTGTCCTCCTCGTGGCGCTGCCCACAAGCATTCGACATCATCACCTTCGCGGAACTCAATTCTCACCATGTCTTCTGTGTCGACCATACGAAAGCGAATGCGCCCAACAACCGGATTAGGCGGCGCCCTCCTTTACGAAGCGATCAAAATCACTAATGGCTTTTACTCACCCTGGTGAACAACATGCTGCACTGATTCAGGCAATTCTTGAAGCGCCATTTGTAAGAAGGAGGGTAGCAATGGCAAACCGGCTAACACTCCCGGCTGCCGCGGGAACCATTGAAATGTCAACTTCATCCCTTCTTCGGCGCCTTGAAATGGCCCTGGCTCGACAAGGTATTTGCACGCGGTTGGAAATTGCATCAAGAAATAAAGGGCTATTTCGTGATAGCTCTTATCCGCATAAGTGAAAAAAAATTTTCGACGAACCAAAGCAGCCGAATGACTTCAACTTCAGCGCCGTTTCTTCTCTCATTTCGCGTTTGAGTGTCTGCTCAGCGGTCTCTCAAAATTCCGCTCTGCCACCCGGAAAAGTCCAGAAATCTTCGCCTTCGCCTCGATGCAGGAGAACTGAATCCTCATGAACGGCAACGCCGACTACTCGATA
>DASSGE010000455.1:0-5296 GCA_035693605.1 Binatia bacterium | reverse complement strand
GACATCCGACGAGCAAGCCAATACTTGGATGGTTAATGGCTCGTAAATTGAGCTGGCGAAGGGGTTACTCGATCTATTACACGCAGTGAAAGGTCTACGAAAAATGAAAAATCCCGCCTTTCGATCGGTCAGTGTTTGTTTTGCTGCGATACTGGTTGTGAGTTTCTCGATTTTGAATGCCTTTGGGCAAGTTGCATCCATCAAGCCCGAAAAGAGCCAGCTAGAGGTCGCGATCGCGGCGTGGGGCGCGACGAGTATTCCCACGGCGGTGGCGCTGGATGGCGGGTACTTTGCCAAGCATGGCTTGGCTGTGAATATCTCCGTGGTGGCGGCGAGCACATCGGTGCAGGCGCTGATTTCAGGTCGGGTCGACATTTATCAGGGAGGCGCCACTGCGATCGGCGGTAATCTGGGCGGGGCGGATATAATTTACGTCGGCGCTTCAGTCGATAAGAGCTCGCTGATGTTGCTTAGTCAAAAGGGCATCACGTCGTTCGAGCAATTCCGTGGCAAGACGATCTCGACCACATCGCCCGGCGCGTTCGGCGAAATCGTCGTGCGCATGACCGCGCGCAAACATGGCATGGAAGTGGGCAAAGATGTGAAGCTGATCTACCATCGCACTCCGGGAGAGGCTTTGTCGACATTCTTGGTCGGCAATGCCGACGGTTTGGTGATCGGGCCGCCGCACACCGATCTGGCCAGACAGAAGGGTGCCACGGTAGTCGTCGACTACTACAAAGACGGGGTAAAAATTATTGGTCCCGGCACCGCGGTGATGCGCGAATTTGCCCAGAAAAACCCGAATACGATCAAAGCTTATTTTATGGGTCATCTCGATGGTCTCAAGCGTGCCCTCGATGACGAGGAGTACGCCAAAAAGCTCGACGGCAAGTATTCCAAAATTACCGACGCCGCGTTACTCACCGAGAATTATCGGCAAGGCGCGCGGGTCTGGAACAAAGACATGAGCGTCGACCCTTCGGCGATCCGCATGGTGCTCGAAAACTCGCCCGACGACAAGGGCAAGGGCGCCGATACGAAACGGTTTTATGACAACTCGATCATCCAGGCAGTCAATCGAGATTACGCGTCGAAACTTTTTCCAGGGGAAGTGAAATAGGGCGAATCGAACAAGTTTCTTATCCCGTCATACCGGCGCATGCCGGAACCGAGTCCTTTGTAGTCGAACTTCACGAACGTGGATGCCGGCGGGCGGCGGTTTATTCGCCGAGCGGGAGATCGACAGCGTTAGGCCATCGATGGATTTAGTTCTTTAATCGACAGTGCAATTAGATCAAAACGGCGATTTCGCCGCTTTCGTCCTGCCGGGGAACAATCCATGTTTGTCGAGAAATTCGATCATGAAGCGGTTAAATAACCATGGTTGCTCTATCTGACAGGCGTGGCCGGCGCCGGGCAAAACCTTCAACTCGCAGTTGGGGACCCGTGCTTGCAGCGCGAAGGATGCCGGATGGCTACCGTCCTCACTGCCAGTGAGGATGATCATCGGGCAGGCGATGCGCTCGTGGTGACCGTCGGGATAGGGCTGGGCGAGGGCGCGGAACTGGTGAATGATTGTTTCCGCATCGGCATGTTCGTTGCGCTCGCTGAACATGTTGGCAAAGAAATGCGCCATCGGCGTCACGCGAAACGCCGCGCTCATATCTTCGAAGGTGTAGCGCCAGCGGTAACCGATGCCTTCCGCGGAGTAATTATCGATGCGCTTCTTGGTGAATTCCTTGGTCGGGTTATAGCCGGTGCCGCACAGGACGAGGGCGGCGGTCTTATCCGGGCGCTGGTGATGCATGAAAGGGGCGATCGATGAACCCACCGAGCAGCCCGCCAGGATCGCTTTCTCGCCTGGCGCAACATCGTCGATCGCTTCCCAACAGGCCTGGGCCATATCGTCCATGGTCAGCCCGGCGTCGGCTTTGGGCGAGCGGCCGTAACCTGGAATATCGATGGCGATGCAGCGGTACCAAGTCGACAGATGCGCCATCTGGTAAATCCAGCAGGACTGGTCCATCGGGTTGGGATGGACGAAGGCTATCACCGGTCCGGTTCGTCCCATCCGTTCGTAGTAAAGCGGTCCGTGAATATGTGGGGCCATAAACCTCTCTCGCTCTGGTATTTTTCTAGATCACAGCGGCTTGCCAACTGCGGTAGGCGTCAACAGCTTTGCAATGACTTCGTTCCAACCGTTCAAACGTTCCAGCCGTTCCATTCGTTCGAATCGGCTAAATCCAAAGGACGCTAGACATTGAAAGGATTGTCTTTGCCCAAACCTTTCATCAGGTCCGGCTGATCCGCTTTGTTCAATGACTGGGCCAGTTCCAGCAGGTAGTCTTCTTGTTCGATGGCTTCGTATCGTGCCATGGAGTTGTTCGCTGATAACGGCTTGCCGCCGATAAAGTGGAACGAGTGACAGTCCCAGTCGTAGAATTCGTCGCCGCGGCTGCAGATCTCCTTCCAGCGGATGCCGACGGGACTGCGATGCAGACCGGTGCGCGCCGGCAGGGCTTCTTGCTCTTCGATGGTGAGATTGAGATCGGCTTTGTAACCTTTCTCTTCGGGAATGCCGTCCCACATGCGCCGGTAGCTCGGCAAGAATTCTTCCTGACGTACCGTCAGCGCCGTGTGCATATCCCACCAGGTACCATGGCCGGAGCAGCGTTCGTCGACTTGGTCGACCAGTTTGTAAACAAGGCGGCCGCCGGCGCGCAGACGCAAAACCAAAGTTCCTTCGGCGGTCTTGGCGTTCTGTTCAGGCGCGATGCCGCAATATTTTTCGAAGAATGCGGCATTCCGTTGTAAATCGCGCGCGCCGAAGACGGCGTGGCTGATGCGGCCGACACCTTCCGTAGTGGCTATCTCCATGGCGCCGAGGGGCATCTCAACCGGCGCCCAGAATTCATACTGGTTGCCGTCGGGATCGGCGAAATAAATCACCGTACCCTCGTCGCCGTCCGCGGCGGTGCGGATCGCGTCGCTGTGGGGAATCTTGTAGCGCTCTAGGCGGCGCAAATGTTTGTCGATGTCTTCCGGACGAATATAAAAGCCGCAGCGCGGCAGGTCCTTGCCGAGCTCTTTCGCCGGAGGGTAAAATTCCGGCTGGAGGAACGCGCCAATGCGGCAGGAGCCGCCGTCCCACCACAGGAAGCTGGTGATCTTGATATTGCGTTTGCGCGCGGCGGTCGTGAGGCCAATGATCGGCTGGCGGGTGATGCCGGTCGAGTTCACCGCCCAGTCGACCCATGCGCTCATGTTATTAGTGCCGACGACAAAGTGATCGATCCAGTGCACGGCGCCGCGAGGTTCAACCGGGTTCATATAAGCTCCTTCTCAGTTCGAATCGCTCGAGCCGTTCAAAACATTCCGAGCGGCAGGTTTCAATAGTTCCAGTCGTTCCAAAGGTTCCATCTGTAGGTTCGAGTCATACACTCGCCAATGCTACGCTGATCCTTTATCGCGAGCGGTACCAAACGAGGGTGTGGCTGTCAAGCGAGATTTCGCTTCGATTGTTAGTAAATTCCCAAAGCCAATCCTGCCGCTAGCGTCGCGCCAATTTCTTCACAGCGCTGGAGATCGAATTCGCCAATCTGTTTTTTGGCTAGAATCTCGTCCGGAGTTTGTGCGTAGGTGCAGACGATGACCGGCTCGGCGATCGGTTTTAGACGCCAGCCGGCAGCGATGCGATGTATTTGCCGGGCGGCGTTCTCGCCGTCACTGCCGGCACAGACGAGCGTTGAGTAAGGGCGGCCGACGATGCGGTCGAGGGCCGGGTAGTAAGTCCGGTCGAAAAAGTCTTTCATGACGCCGGCCATCATGGCGAGATTTTCAGGCGTGGCGAAGATGTAACCATCGGCTTGCAGCAGTTCATCAACGCCGGCTTCCGCGGCACGGATAAGATTCACACCGACCGTCGGCTCGCTCTGCGCGCCGACGGCGGCGGCCTGGGCCATCTGATACGTCCCGCCGGTCATGGAGTGAAAGACGATGAGGAGCTTTTTCATCGGGACGAATCTAATCAAAAAGGGCGCAAAGTTCACATAGCGGATTTGGAAAGAAAATTACTGCAAAGAATGCATAGCGCGGAATGAAAAGCACGGGCAAGACTTACTATGCCCTCTCAGGAAAGGCTTGCGATTAGACCATCGATAAATCCTTCGTCATCCAATTCTTTTAACCAGTGCAGGTCCCAGAGCGTCAGCGGATTATCGACCGTGGGGCCGTATTCTTGCGCGGCGATTTCGTTGGTGTTCAAGATCGCTTCGATGGTCGGGTAGGGTTTCACTTGCAACAGCTCCGCGATGGAGTCGACCTGGCGTCGTAGTTCGCCACTGTCAGCGATCTTCATCAGATGCATCGGCTCCTGGACGATGATTTCCATGGCGCGGTCGCGCCTGTAAATCAGCAAGGCGAGGGCGTGAATCACGGCTTTGAGATAATCCTTGATTAGCGCTGAGTTGTTCCGGCCGAACTCAGCAAGACAAGCTTGGGCAAATAAGCTGACGATCTCTGCTTCATCGGCGGGAAGAGTTTTGAGCCCGGCAGCCAGCGCAGCGGGCAGATAGATCGGCGTCATGAAGCAGGCGGCGCATTCGCCGCTGACGACCTTTCGCCACTGCTGCCAGCGTCCTACTTCTTTGTCAGCGACAATGATAGTTTTGACCGAATTTCCCAGGCCCACTTTGCGCAGCCAGAGCGTGATGCGATGCGGTCGGCCGAGATCGCGCACGGCCATTGTTTTGCCGTTGAGATCGTCGAGTGAATTGACCCATTGCGGCACGACTAACTTGAGGCCGCGCTGAATCTGCGGTGCGCAGAACAGCGTGATTTTCTTACCTTTGGCGGCTTCGGTGTGGAGGTACTCGATATGCTCAATGATCACATCGCACGCTTTATCGAACAACGCCGATTCAAATTCGCGCTGCGGTTCGATGTGCAGCACTTCGACGGTGATGCCGTAATGGCGCTCGGCCATCGCTTTGATGCAGTAGATAACCGGCGTGCGATCATGGTCGCGATAGGCGAGACGGATGGTGCGCATGGTTTGATTGATCGTAGTGCTCGGGGCGAGGGAGATTCAAAGATAATTTCTTGTGCACAGGAGCAAATTGATTTGGTTCCGAACTTTGCGAGCTTGGCGCCGTTGCGGGAAGTATTCTTTCCTAAAACGGTCCGGCTGGCATTGCCGGCCATGATTGGAGTAGCTTGCCGTAACCTGCGATGCGATAGTTCAAGCCGAGTTTGGTCAGGATCAACCAGAGCATCGCCGGATTACTGGCGACGA
>DASSGE010000454.1:0-4243 GCA_035693605.1 Binatia bacterium | reverse complement strand
GACCCGCCTGCTACCCAAGATCGGCGATAAGATCGAGACCGTCGAAAAGGTCGTCGAGAACGAGGCCATGGTGAGCAAAAAGATCCTGCGCACCGTCAAGAGCATTCTCACCTGGCGGGATCGCCGCAAAAACATGAAGGGCGTCTGCCTCAACTGTCACAACGACACCTACGTCGATAATTTCTACAAACAGTTCGACGATCTGGTGATTCTCTATAACGAAAAATTCGCCAAGCCGGCGCAGGAGTTTATGAACAAGTTAGCCACCGACAAAGTGCTCAATCCCAATGCCCCCTTCGAGCATGAGGTGCAGTGGGTGTTCTGGGAACTTTGGCATCACGAAGGCCGGCGCGCGCGACATGGCGCCAGCATGATGGGGCCGGATTACACCCACTGGCACGGCATGTACGAAGTGTCGAAACACTACTATCAGAAGTTTCTCCCCGAACTGGTCAACGCCGCCGCCACCAAGGGACCGGCCATGAAGCAGAAGTACGAGCAGCTCGTGCGCGAGCATCTGAGCAAAGAAGAGCATCTGTGGCAAAAAGGATTAAAACCGGAAGAAGCCGAAGCGCTGCGCAAGAGCTATGAGGAGCGATACAAATAATTTGCGGGAACTGGTCGTGGGCGGGAGTAAGCGAATTCAAGCGGTAAAGACAGCGATAGCCCGGCCTCCTGGCAAACCACACGAGTCCGGCCAAGACTTGCGCGTCAACCCTGCCAAATCTTGCCTGCCGGGCGAGTTTCAAGCAGCATCGCTGCCGGCCAAAACGCCGAATTGATTTTCCAGGTATTCGGCGAAGATGCGGCAGACATCGATAGCCGAGAGGATACCGGCCAGCTTGCCCTTGCGGGTGACGATCACCGAACCGATATGGCGCTGTGCCATTTGCGCCACCACTTCGTTCAACGGCGTGTTGAAAGCAACGATATACGGTTTAGTGACCATGATATCGCGGGCGCGCAGGCGTGACTTCTCTTCCGGCGCCGCCGTACGCGGCAGTCGATGATGCAAATCGCGCTCTGAGACGATGCCCACGATCTTGCCCTTTTCCTGAACCGGCAAGTGGCGGATGCCGCGATCATCCATCATCTTTTCCAAACGGCCAACCGGATCGTCGCTTTCGACGAAGTACGGAAACGACGTCATGACCGCGCCAACGATCGGCATTTTCTTCGGTGACTTCACAAGCGCTCCTCCTTAATTTTGGGTAGTGCTTCAGGTCGAGTCGGTCACACGTCTTAACCCTGAGAAAGATTTCTCGCTGCGCTCGAAATGACGACAGAAAAGTCGATTTGTCGTCTCGAACGGAGTGAGAGATCTCGGTCTGACTGAACCACTACATAGTTTTGAACGACCCTCATAACGGCAGACAATTCATTGGAAAAACCAGCAAGCACGGTGCCACAATTGCAGAACCCTAGCCCCGGCACGCGAGCGATAACATGGCTGCAGTTTCGCGAAACTAAGAAATAGCGACGCGCAGGTTACCATTCTTGGTGATTTAACGACGACTGACTAAACCAAATACTCGACCGGCAATGGCACCTCCTGCACCGAGCCATGCTCCACCCGCATGCTGTAGGCGCGCGCGCCGCGTTTCGCGGCGATCACCTTGTGGATGGTACTGCCGATAAAATGCACGCCGGTCCAGTCTTCGATGGCGACACCTGCACTTATCTGACCCTCAGTTAGGAGATTATGCAACGACGGCCGGCGCTGAACTTCGCCGTCGTAATGCGGGCAACAACTGCCGGGAAGAAACCCGAGACAGTCGAGCGCTCGCAAACCGTCGGAGAAAGAATCGGTCAACCCCTGCTCGAACCAGCAGATCGCGCCGGCGCTCACGCCGGTGAGCACGATGCCAGACTCCCAGGCCTCGCGGAGAATTTCGATAACCCCCCAATCGCGCCATACGGCGATCAGACTTTTGGTATTGCCGCCGCCGACGTAAATCACATCCTGATTGAGCAGCAGTGCGCGCAGCTCCGGGGTTCGTTTAAAAAAGCTCAGTACCGATGGCTGACAGCCAAGCTTCAAGAAGGCGCCATAGAAACTCGCGACATAGTGATCCGGCTCGCCGCTGGCCGTCGGAATGAAGCAGACCCGAGCATGGTCAGCACCACTTTGGCCAATTACATATTTCTCCAACTCGAGATTTTCCGGATCACGATAGAAGCCACCGCCACCGATGGAAATAATCTGCTTCGCTCTCTCTGTCACGTGTTACTCCCGTAAATCAATAAAGCTTGCACGCCCAGCTTCCGCCGCCCCAATTATCGACACCGCCGATGATCATGTCGCGGGCATCGAGCGTTAAAGCCGTTGATGCCGGCGTCGTCGGTGCGCCGGGATAAGTCAAGACGCGTATGTCCTGATAGGGACCGATGACCTTGTCCGCGGCCGGCAAGTCGATCCAGCGATCGCGGCTGCCCGTGCTCACCACCGCGTCCGCTTCCGCAGCGTAAAATAGCAGCGGCGAATCGACGCCGTCCTTGCCGCCATATTCGTAGGTCACCAGGGTGGTTTTGATGCCCAGCCGCTCGCACGCACGGATCGTCAACATCATCTCGACGAATGCGTTGCCCGAGCCGAGCCAGGTAAGCAACACGGCGTCGGCGCCGAGGCTTTGTGCCAGTCGCGCCGCGTTATGGGCGACCACTTCCTTGGCATGATGGGTCTCGTAAGAGATACGCTCCACGATGACACCGGCGAAATCGAGATTGCCGGCGGCCTGCTCGCGGTACAATACGAGAGACAACGGATGGTTCTGCCAATCCCACGTGGTCGGATAGTAACCGATACCGCGGGTCGTGTTCATAGTCATCGCGCCGTCGAGTAGTTCGTTGGCATCAAGCGCGGTCGGCAATGATTCACGAATCGGCAGCCCGTAATAACTAACGCCGGCATGCGGTTGTTGCGCTTGGGTGATGCAGCCCTGAATCAATGCAATACGCGGCCGCCCACGGTTGACATTCCCTGTCGCGAACTCCTGCGTACGTGTGGGCAACAATTTTTTGGTCGTCTCGGCCAGTCTGCAGGCGACTTTAAACGCCGCCTGTTGAATCGCCTGATGCGCTGCCAACTCGCCCAAACCGGACCGAATCTCCAAGATCAACACTAGATGGCGCAACGCGCTGAAGCGCGAAACCGCGGCCCCCTCCCCCCACATATCGAGCAAAGCGCTGCGCTGCACGCCGGTACCGGCGCGAATGGTGCCCTCATAGGCGGCAGTCGCCAGCACCGCCATGCCGGACAGCCGATGGGTCAAGCCACCGCCCACCGTCAGCACCGGCCCGATCACACCGGGAAACACCTGTGCCTCATTGTCGATCTTGACCCGCGGCTCGACCACATCGCGGATGCCGGTAACCCGCACCGGATCGCCCGGACTGACGACATCGATACGCGCCGAGCCGATGCGCGCATCTTGCGACACCAGTCGCACCAAATCCTCGCAGTCGACCTCCAACAGGCCGTCTTGGTAGCCATAGGTGTTACCAAGTCGAATCTGCCGCACCGGAAAATCAGCCAACGTAAGTTTCATGGACGTTATTCATGTCTAGAACGATAAGTATCGCGACGCTCAACCCATCCGACGACCCTGGAACCATTGGAACATTTGCAACAGCTGGAACCTATTATTTATTGAAACACCCCGTCCTTCTCCAACTTCCGGACAATCGAATCGTCGACAAGATTGGCCGCTTTGAGCTGGCGGATCTTGTCATTGGCGAGACCGAGCAAACGGATCGCGTTATTGATGCCTTCGACATTGGGGAACACGCGCCGCTCGTAAACATTGCGTATCACTTCATAGCCTTCTTCTGCGTCTTCGGGTCGAACTATTTGCAGATTCTTGGTCAGGGTCGCGACCACGGCGGCTTTGTTGGCGGGGCGCTGAATGAACGTGATCGCTTCGACCAAGGCGCGGATCACTTTCTCGGCAATGACCGCGTTGCCGCTTATATAACTGCGCCGCGCCAGAATCGCCGTGCTCTGGAACGGCACGCCGAGTTTGGTCAAATCGGCGAGCACGCGAAATCCCTGCTTCTTGAGCATGGTCGCGTAGGCATAACCGGCATAGGTCGCGTCGATGCTGCCCAGCACCAAAGACTGCACCATTATCGATTCGTCGCCGACGATGCGCAGGTTGATCGCATCCCGTTTGGGCTCCAAACCCCAGTGTTCGAGAACCAGCTGCGTGATCATCCAAATGCCCCCGCCAATGCTTTGAATACC
>DASSGE010000453.1:0-5301 GCA_035693605.1 Binatia bacterium | reverse complement strand
ATTTTTGGCACTATCTCTGTGGTCTTAGCAGGCTGACGACTTTCCGCCGATTTTCTCCGTCAAATCCAGCCCTGCCCTTGCCAATATCACGCGACTTGGGCTAAGACACAATTCCAACGACAAAATTCATAAAGAGGAAATACCATGGAATACTTCGAACCGAAATCAATCAGTGACGCCTTGTCACTGTTGTCCAAACATGGCAGCGAAGCCAAGGTCATCGCCGGCGGTACCGACGTGATGGTGGATATAAAATTCAAAGAAGAGCCGGGCTGTTTGGTCAATATCAAAAAGATCCCGAGCCTCACCGGCATCTCGGAAAGCGGCGAGGCTTTGCGCATCGGAGCACTGACAACCATCCGTGAGCTCGAAACCAGCGACCTCGTGCGTGAAAAGCTGCCGGTGCTTTGGGAAGCCTCGCATCAGTTCGCTTCGCTGCAAGTGCGTAACACCGCCACCATCGGTGGCAACATTTGCCGCGCCTCGCCCTCCGGCGAAACTCTCACGCCGCTATTGGTATTGGAAGCCAACGCGATCCTAGCTTTCTCCGACGGTGAACGCAGCGAGCCATTCAGCAAATTTTTTCACGGGCCGGGCAAAAGCGCGGCCGGCGTCAAAGGCTTATTGACGGAAATCGAAGTGCCGATTCCGCCGGCCGGCAGCAAGGGCGTTTATTTGAAGCACGCCGTGCGCGGCGCCATGGATATCGCCATGGTAGGCGTCGCCGTCCTGCTCACGCCAGACGCCGGGAAGAATAATGTGCAAGAAGTCCGTATCGGCCTGGGCGCCGTGGCGCCGACACCGCTGCGCGCGCCGAAGACTGAAGCGTTACTGAAGGGCAAGCCGCTCAGTGCGGCGCTGTTGAAAGAAGCCGGCGCTCTCGCCGCCAGCGAAGCGAGCCCGATCAGCGATCAGCGCAGCAGCGCCGAGAACCGCCGCTGGATCGTCGAAGCATTGACCCGCCGCGGTCTCGCGCAAACTTGGAAAGCCGCTACCGGCAAGGAGGTTGCATAATGTCAGTCACGATCAATACGACTATTAACGGCAAAGCGGTCAGCGCCAGCGCCGAAGCGTCTGCGTCGCTGCTGGAATTTTTGCGCGACACTTTGGAGATGAAAGGCAGCAAGCTGTGCTGCAACACCGGCGAGTGCGGCGCCTGCACGGTGATTTATAACGGCAAGCCGATCAATAGTTGCGTCACGATGGCGGCCGACGCCAATGGCGCCAAGATCATCACCATCGAAGGTCTCGCCGAGGGCGACAAGCTTCACCCGGTGCAGCAAGCATTCATCGACACTGGCGCGGTGCAGTGCGGCTACTGCACGCCGGGTTATATCATGTCGGTCAAAGCGCTTCTCGACCGCACCACCAAGCCGACGCCGGCAGATATCGAAGAAGCGGTCTCCGGCAACATCTGCCGCTGCACCGGCTACAACAAGATCGTCGACGCGATCCATCTCGCCGCCGACCGGATCGCAGGGAGGGCTTAAGTCATGGCAAAAGCTGAATTCAAAGTCGTCGGCAGCAGCCCGGCACGCATGGGCGGTATCGACCGCGTCATCGGCAAGGGCGTTTATGGCATCGACCTGATGCTCAAAGACCAACTGCATGGCGCGATCCTGCGCAGCCAATATGCTCACGCGAAAATTATCAGCATCGACACCAGCGATGCAAAAAAAGTCCCCGGCGTCCACGCCGTGGTAACCGCCGAAGATGCGCCCAACGTGCGCTACGGCCGCAGCTACATCGACCGCCATATCCTGGCGCGCGGCAAAGTCCGCTTCATGGGCGACCCGGTAGCCGCGGTCGCCGCGGACACCTTGGCGATCGCAAGGCAGGCGCTAAAAAAAATCAAAGTCACTTATGAGCCGCTGCCGGTGGTGATCGATGCTGAAGAAGCAACCAAAGCCAACGCGCCGGTGCTGCACGAGGACATGCCGCTGCCCAAAACCTGTCCGGCGGACATGAAAAACGTCTGCGGCCATGCCGTCGTCCACGTTGGCGATCCCGACAAGGCGATGGCCGAAGCCGATCTCGTGGTCGAGGAAATGTACGAAACCAAGATGATCCATCCGCAGTATTTGGAACCGCGCATTGCCGCGGCGCAGATGGAACCCAACGGCCGGCTGACGGTTTGGGCCAATGCCCAAGCGCCGTTTCCGGTGCGCCAGGAAACGGCAAAGATGCTAGGCCTACGGTTGAATGACGTCCGCGTCATCTCGGCGGGCTTGGGCGGCGGATTCGGCGGCAAGGGCAGCGGCATCACTTCAGGCGCCGCGGTCGAGCCCATCTGCGGCCTGTTGGCGGTCAAAGCCAAGCGTGCCGTAATGATTGTCCTCGACAAGGCCGAGGAAACGATCTCGACAACAATTCGCTCCGGCGCGCGCATGTACATCAAAACCGGTGTGAAAAAAGACGGCACCATTCTCGCCCGCACCGGCAAAGTTTTCTACGACGCCGGCGGCTACTCCGGATTCGGCGTTCAGGCCGGCGGCCGCTGCACCAACATGCTCGGCGGCTGGTACTTGATGCCCAACTGCCACATCGAAGGCTTTACGGTATACACCAACAAACAGGTGTGCGGCCCGGTGCGCGGCCCCGGCGGCCCGCAAGCCGCGTTTGCGGTCGAGTCGCACATGGACTCCATCGCCGCCAAGCTCGGCATGGACCCGACGGAATTCCGCCTTAAGAACATACCTAAAGCCGGTGATAAGATCGTTGGCGTGCCCAAGCTGCGCGATGTTTCGCTGGGTGAAACGATCAAAATCGCCAAGGAAAAAATCGGCTGGGGCAAAGTGAAGCTGGAAAAGAACCAGGGCATCGGCCTCGCCACGGGATCCTGGATAGAGAGCGCCGGCCCCGGCGGCGGCTCGATCTTAAAGGTGAATGAAGACGGCTCGGTGACAGTGCACATCGGCAAGATCGATATGGGCACCATCCCCGGTTTCGGTATACCCATGATCGTCGCCGAAGAGCTCGGTATACCCGTGAGCGATGTCACCGTCGTCAACGTCGATACCGACGCCAGCCCATGGGACGCAGGCACGGTCGGCAGCCGAGGCATTCTGGTCTCCGGCACCGCATCTCGACGTGCAGCCATCGACGCGCGCAACCAGCTTTTCAAAATGGCCGCCGGCAAACTCGAAGCAAGTCCGGAAGATTTGGAAATTGTCGACAAGCAGATTCGCGTCAAAGGCACGCCGGCGAAGAGCGTGCCTCTCGCAACCGTCGCCACTGACGCGCACAACGTTATCGGCGAAGTCATCGGCCGCGGCTACTGCGACAATCTTGAACTCATGGCCGAGGAAAAAGCCCACGGCAGCTCGCAACCCTTCACGGCGCATGCCTGCATCGTCGAAGTGAGCCCCGACACCGGTAACGTGAAGATTTTGAAATACGTCGCCGTCCACGACATCGGCCAGCCGATTCATCTGGCCGCCGTCGAAGGCCAGATCGAAGGCGCCACCGCGATGAGCATCGGCCAAGCCCTGTGCGAGCAAGTGGTCTTCGACAAAGACGGCCGCACCATGAACCCGTCTTTCGTCGATTACCTAATGCCGACGATCAACATGATGCCGCGCATCGAAACCACGGTGGTCGAAGGTTACCCCGGCGCCGGCCCTTACGGCGCCAAAGGCGCCGGCGAAATCGCCTGCGTGCCACCCATGGCCTGCATCGCCAACGCGATCTACAACGCGACTGGCGTTCGCGTTACCAAACTGCCGCTAAGTCCGGAGAATGTGCTGCGGGCCTTGAAGGAGGCGGGGAAGGCGTAAGCGTTGCGCATTGTGGTATTTTGCAGGGGCGGGTTTCAAACCCGCCCCTCTTCGTTCGAGGGCTTAACCGTCATGCCGACAATCAGCGTATCATCACTCCTATGTTCTACCGCGATCATAATCCGACTCCTTTCATGCGAAATACCAGGGACAAAAAGCAAAGTCCGACTCGACGAAAGGTTGTTGGAAGGTCAAATTGATTTTCGACCGCTAAAGAACTAATTAAAAAGTGCGCGCGACTCCACTAAGTTCCACACTCGAGACCCGCATCGCTATGCACACTCATTCACCGATTAAGACAGTGCTTCGCATTGTTCGCCGACACGGCAGCAGCGCCAAGTCGGCTTGACACTCCAAACCATTCCGCCTACTGTAGTGACATCACTACAGTTCGTTGAGGCACACCATGCGTATGGGATTGCGAGAAGCCAATCAGAGTTTTTCCAAAGCGATAAAGGCGGTTAAATCCGGCAAAGATGTGATTTTAACGGAACGCGGCAAGCCCATCGCCGTGATCAAGCCGTTGGCAGCGGAGGAAGATACCGACGCCGCCATGCGCCGGCTAGAAGCCGAAGGAATCTTGCGGCGAGGCGCCAAATGCGGCAAGCCGATGCGAGCTTGGCGCTCCCCTTTTCCTATCAAAGGCGAGCCCATCGCCGGCACAATCAGCGAAGAGCGAGACGAGCGGTGAGCCTCGCCTATTTCGACACCAGCGTTCTCGTCAAAAACTATGTACAAGAAGGGGGGTCGGCACAGGCGCGCCAGCTTCTCGCGGCCTATGAATTCCTCTCCTCGGCAATTGCACCTATCGAATTGCACTCGGCAGTCCAGCGACGCTACCGGCAAGGCGACATCACTAGAGCCAACTACAATGCAATTATCGCTCGGGTCAAAACCGACCGCTCGTCTTGGCAGCTTGTTGAATCCGTGCCGCAAGTTTTGGCCAAAGCTGAAGAAGCCGTCGTCAAACACCAAGTCCGCACACTCGACGCGATCCATCTCGCCTCGGCACTTATCATCCAACAGTCCGTGCACACGCCGCTGCAATTCATCAGCGCCGATGAACGGCAACTGGCAGCCGCTCGAAGCTGCAAATTACAAACAATTGCCATCATTTGAAGCTATCTATATCGCCTGACAGCGCTATCGGCTTGCCAATGTGGCTAACCGGACTGATATTCAAACCGCTCAAGGGCAAAGCTTACCTCAAGAACTTTTGCTCGTCGCAGTAGCTCGTCTCGTTAAATTTCGCTAGCAACAGTTGGAGGAAGAGATATGTATCAAAACATCAACGTGGACTCCTTCATACAAGCCGCGGGTGATGCGATCATCGCGGTCGGCGGCGACGGCAAAATCGTCTTATGGAATCCCGCGGCGGAGCGAATTTTTGGTTTTACGGCGGCAGATGCCGTAGGACAATCGCTCGATCTGATTATTCCCGAACGATTTCGCGAGCGCCACTGGAACGGTTTTCGCCAGGTAATGCTCTCCGGTCACACTCGCTATGGCACCGAAGTTCTACGCG